>JAFGXH010000131.1 GCA_016936735.1 bacterium | reverse complement strand
TCCAAGTATTGGGGAGGGATTTAGGGTGGGGGTTCTTTTAAAATTTAAAAAAAATAGCTAAAACCGGTTTCCGCTGAATAGTTACAAAAATTAATACTATATTTTTTTGTGATAATAAAAATAAAATAGTATTTTTTAATTTTTATAGAAAAATATAAACAAAATAAAAATGATACAAATTTGACATGAATTCAAGATTTTATGATTACTCGAAAAATCTACCCTCAAAAAAAATGATTAATCGATAAACTGACTTTTCTTAAATGCTATAAAAAAATATATCTTATTTAAGTTTGAGTAATAAAAATTGATGCTAGAACTGTTTAAGATTTAATAAAGATGCCACTCTTTGGTTTATATCCAACTCCCCTTCATAAAATTGAGATATTATTGGAATATTAAGTTTCTCTTTTATCTCTTTAAATATTGAACTTGTAATAATTCCATGCATACAACCAAATGGAGATACATTTACAATCATTGATGCACCCTGTTTTTGAAACATTATAGCTCTTCCTATTGTTAATATCGCCTCACCAACAAAATCTTTCGGAACATATTTAGCCCCCTCCTCTACAACCTGTTTTATATCTGGCTCCTCTCTATCATGTAAAACAGATTTAACCTCTTTATAATAGCTACTCTCCGTTTTAAAAAGATAAAGATTTTTTATAAGAGACTCTCCAGACTCAATAAAGGAGAATTTATGAAATTTTGCTCTATGTGATTGAATATTTGCTGTATATAAAATCCACTCATGCATTGGAGCAAGCCAAGCCTCCCCACCATTATCCTCAATAACTTTTATTAAATCTCCATTCGCAAAAGAGTTACATCGAGCATAAATCTCACCAACAATCCCAACAAGAGCTCTTTTTTCAACCCTTTTTGGTATTTTAGAGAATCTTTTTGCAATCTCTTTCATTAAATCTTTTGGAGACTCCTTTTTTTCAAATGCCCTCTCTAAAAGTTTTGAAGAGTACTCATACTCTGCCTCTGCATCCCCTTTATTAATCTCATAAGGTCTAGTTTTTGTTACAAATTTCAACATAATATCTGATGTCATCATTGCATGCATCATTGCTCGTCTTAATTTTTCACCAACACCTTGATATGAGTTTATTGAGGAGAGTGATAGAATATCTACATTTTTTATATCTTTTTGATGAAATACAATTCTCTCTAATAGATTATATTGACCTAATCTACAGGGTCCTTCTGAAGTTGGCATAAATAGAATATGTTTTTCATCTTTTTTCTCTTCAAGTTTTTGAAGAATTGAGCCTAATGTTAATGTCATAGGAAGACACTCACCACCTCTTAGCTCTTTTTTACCTGTTTGAAGTGTTGATATATCCTCTAAATCTAATGCCTCAGCTTTATAACCACCACCTCTAAATGCAGCAGCAAAAAATCTTGCACCAGGGTGCATTTGAGGAAACCAAAGTGTTCCTGTTGATAAATCTGGAGATTTATCAAATGTATATATATCTGGAAGTGTAGATTTCTCTAGCTGTTTTCTATTTTTTATTTTAAAATCTTGAGATACAACATCAATAAATGCCTCAATTCTTGTTTGATATCCTCCAGAGTTGTCATGTTCATCTAACTCAAGAATAAGTAGTGGCTTTTCTCTAAACTCATCCTCTGCAAAATTAAGAATAAAACTATCTGGACCACAATTAAAATTGGATAGATATATTGGATAGGCATTTTTTATATTTTTAATTCTTTTAAGTGCAGCAACTATTTTTTGTCCATAACTCCAGAAAACATTAAAATAGTTTCCATCACTTAACTCCTCTGTGTTTAATGCTAAAACATCCATAGGAATAATATTATACCCCATTTTAGCAACTATTTCGGGTATTCCCATATTAATTCCTTTGTCAAAAATATTATATGGTCTACCAATAAAAACAAAAAATGGTTCATCAAGTTCAGTTAATCTATTTAACTCTCTTTCTCCATCAAGTTTAATTAATTCAAACTTTTTTTGCCAATATACTCTTGCAGCCTTATATGCAGCAATAGTCTCTTTTTTTGTGATATTTAAAACTTTTTTTAAATCATCAAATAAAACCTCTGCGATTTGATTATCTTCCCAGCGAAAATCAACAATTGGAGTGATATAGTTTGTATCATCAATACTATTTCTTCTTAAAACAGATCTTATAACAGATGGTGCAGATTCAACATAGGGGCAGAAAAAACTAATTGCTGTTTTATTATCTTTTTTTTCAGCAATATAGTGTGGATGAAAAACAAACTCTCCATTCTCATTTGCAACAATTGCATGACCTAAAGAGGCTTTTACAGGAAAACAGTAGTCTTCAGAGGAGTGTCTTGATGCTTTATTTTTTATATTTTTTGTTGTGTTTTTTGCTGATAGAACTGTTTTATAACCAAGAGAGTCAAAAAAGTGATTCCATAATGGAAGATATGTATAATCTGTTAGAGAGTGAACTACTCTAATAACCCCTTTATACTCTTTTTCTGCTTTTTTAAAATCAAAAAATAGAGACTCTCTGTTTTCAAATGATTGATATTGAGGAATCTCTTTTCTTTTTGTTGAACCACTCTCTCTACCACATTGATAACCCCAAGAGAGTTTTTCACCACCATTTACAATAATATGATTAATTCGACAATAGTTTGTGCAAAGTTTACAAATCTCTGTTGAGGCAACAAACTCAATATTCATTGATTTTTCAATATTGAATTTTGATTTTTTTCCAATATTTCTCTCTCCAGCAATAATTGCAGCCCCAATTCCTCCCATAACATGACAAAATGGAGAAACAATAACCTCTCTATCAAGTAGATTCTCAATTGCGGCAACAAGACCAATATTTCTTGCTGTTGCACCCTGAAAAAATATTTTATCTTTACTTATTGGGCGATTTCCAACAACTCTATTTAGATAATTTTTTATAACAGAGTATAAAACAGATGATAAAGCCTCCTCTTTTTGAAAACCCTTTTTTAAAATAGCCCTTAAATCCTGTTCCATAAAAACAGTACATCTATCAGATGTTATTGGTGGTGCAATATTTTCTGTTATATCTCCAACTTCAAAAAGAGAGAATCCAAGTTTTCTCACCTGTTCTTCAACAAAAGAGCCTGTTCCTGCTGCACAAACATAGTTCATATTAACATCTGCAACATTCCCATTTTTTAATCTTATATATTTTGCATCCTGTCCACCAATTTCAAATATTGTCTCAACCTCTGGATAAAAATAGCCTGTTGCTGTTCCATGTGCGGTTATCTCATTAACAATAAAATCTGCATGAAAAATCTCTCCAACCATTTTTCTTCCAGAACCTGTTGTTCCAAATGCAGATATCTCAATATCTAATCCTAATAGAATATCTTGAACCCCAAAGAACACATCACTTGCTGCCTTTATTGGTTCTCCTGCTGTTTTTCTATATAAATCAAAAAGGGGCTCTTTAGTTTCAGAATCAATTGCTGCCAATTTTGTACTGGTAGAACCAATATCCATTCCTAATAGAATTTTTTGATTTTTTTCTATTTTTTTATGAACTCTTACTTCATTTCCAAATCTATCAATATCAGGTGTTTTAAATTCAGGATAAACACTTTTTAATAGTTTTAATGGTGGCATTCTATCTAAAAAACTATTATTTATTCCCTCCACAAGAGATATATGTTTTTTAGAACACCCCTCAAAAAAAGAGGCCCCTTTTGCAATAAATACAGATGAATCTTTATCAATAATCCAGTTAGCCTCTGGATAGTTATTTCGTAGCCATTTTAAAACCTCTTCATTTTTTGTAACACCACCAATAAGAAAAACATCTCCCTGTACCTCTTCACCTTTAAAAAGAGTGTTTACAGCCGAAACAGAAAGAGATTTACATAAACCTGACCAAACCTCCTCTTTTGTTCTTCCCTCTTGTTGATGGTGAATTAAATCACTTTTTGCAAAAACTGTACATCTTGTTGCAATGAGGGGAGGAGTAGTAATTGAAGTCTCCCTTATTGACTCTTCATCACTCAGTTTTAAACGTTCTGCCTGCTCCTCTAAAAAAAGACCTGTTCCAGCTGCACATAGTGAATTTTCAGATATATCAGAGATTTTTCCATCTCTAATTTGATAAAGAGTTAGCGAAGAGGCTCCAATATCCATTATTTTCCCATCTCTATTTTTAAATAAAGATATATTTTTTATTGCCTCAGATAAAACAGCACTCTCCTCTGCAAATGGAATATTAGTATGTTTTGAAAAATCTAATCCCCCTTTTCCTGTAAAAAATACCTGTTCTTCATCATCTAATTGAGATATAAACTCTTCAGCCCATTCAGATATTTTTCCTTCATGCCTAACTCTTTGAACAACTCTCTCTTTTTCATTTGAATAGACTGTTAAAAAAGTTGTTCCAATATCCACACCATAACGTTTCATGTCTCCCCTCAATATTTTAAGCTAGTTTTAAAACTAGCTATAAAAAAAGAGAGAATATCATTTTATTAAACTGAAATCAATTCAATTTAACTTGTTAAAATCTATAAAAAAGCAATCTTTAAAACTACAAAATTTTAGAATTAACTATTTTTCTGATAGTTTTTAAAAAACATAAAAAACTTAATTTTTTATGTTATAGATTTTTAAAATC
>JAFGXH010000130.1 GCA_016936735.1 bacterium | reverse complement strand
TTATCATATGTAACAATGGATGGAATGTTTGCTCTTAAAGATGAAGTTGTTAAAGAGCAACAATATATACAGAATGTTAATAGATTTATACAAAGATTTCAGAAAGATATATCTAATATGTTTCTTCTTCAAAATAATAAAGAGGATGCAAGGGTAAAAACTCTTTTTAAATCAAAAAAAGAGTTTTATATAGATTCAATTGTATTTGTATCTTTCTCACATCTACGTGTTCACTTTAATGCAAAAGAGTCTGATCAATGTGAGATATCATATTTTGGTGAGAAAGATAAAGATAGTGAGTCTGGATATGTTATAAAAAGAAGAGAATCATCATTTATTGATGATAAACCTGAAGAGGGTGGAGAGATTCATACTGTGCTGAAAAATATAAAATCTTTCCACTGCACTTACTTTAAAACAGATAATGAGGAGTGGGTTGAGGAGTGGGATACAGAGGGAGTAGAGACAGGAAGAAAGCTTCCTCCTTATGTAAATTGTGAGTTAGTGGTTTATAGACCAATTACAGATGAGGATGATGAGTTAACAGAGGAGAGTTATAGATTTTCAGCAAAAATAAATCTTAAAGAGGCAATAGAATAGTTATGAAAGCTACTTTTTTTGAAACTAGAAAAGCTAAAAATAAAAGAGGAATAAAAACAGGCCTCATATATAGTCAAAAAGAGCGTGGTATGGTTGCTCTATTTTCCGCAATAATAACAGTTGCAATTATGACGGTTGTTTTTGCTGAATACCAATATGATAATATAATACATCTACAAGTTACACAAAATGTCTCTAGTAGAATAAAAGCAAAATATCTGGCTCAATCTGGTATAAAATTCTCACTATTACTTCTTGCTATTCAGAAAAAATTTATAGACCCTGTTAATCAAAAGTTTAAATTTAATTACCAGTTATGGAATCAAATACCTATTTCTGGTGAATTACTATCAATGTTAATGAATAATGGTGGGGCGTTTTTAAACTCAATGGCATCAACTCCAACAGATTCAGAAAGCTATGAGACAGATGATAAAAGTGAACAATCTACCCTCAAAAATAGGATAAATGATGGTGTTGAACAAAATAAACCACCTAAAAATTCTGAAAAAGAGGGAGATATTCAGTTTGAAAGAATGTTTCAATTTGATGGTGATTTTTATGCAGAGATAAGTGATGAAAATAGTAAATATAGTGTTAACTATTTTAGTAATAAATTTAAAACAGAGACTATTAAGTTAAATCTTGTATCTCTTTTTAACCAACCAGAGTATAAAACATTTTTTGAAGAGACAAGAGAGAATGAACAGGTTATATCTCCAGAAGAGGTTGCTGCTGCAATTCAGGACTGGGTTGATAGTGATGATGAAAGAGTTGGTTTCTACTCTGGAGCAGAGGATGATCGATATCTTTATCTTAAAAAACCATATAGAAATAAAAATGGGGTATTTTCATCTCCTGAAGAGCTATATATGATTTATGGTGTTGATGATGATTTGATGAGTGCATTTGGAGACTCTTTAACTATTTATGGTTCAAATGAGATAAATATTAATACTTGTGATGAAAATGTTCTTAGATCCATTATTTTTGGGGTTGTTAAAGATATTCCACAAACATATCTTTTACCATACTCTCAAGAGATGAATCAACTTGTTAATCTTATCATTGAGGCAAGAACAATATCTCCATTTGGAAATGCAAATGAGTTCTATCAACTTCTTAATAGTATGGAGGGAATAAAAGTTGATAATGCACTTAAAAATAGATTTAAGTTAACAACAAAAAGCACATATTTTAAAATCACATCATATGGCTCTGTTGATGGAGTTGTACAAAAAGCTACAGCAGTTATTAATACTGATAATATGAGTAGTTTTATTTTTTATAAAGAGGAGTAGTTGATTTTTGATATTATAGAGGTAAAATGTCACAAAATGTTATAGGTATTGATGTTGGGAGTAGCTCATTAAAAGCTGTTACAATATCGAATAATATAAGAAATTTTCAAATTTTGAAAGAGAGTGAAGAGATGTTTGATTTAGAGTCAATTAAATCAAAAGCTGATGTTGCAATTAATTTTTTAAAAACAAATAAAACAGCCTCTATTATCTCTGGTATTGAGGGTGGAGAGATTTTTAGAAAATCATTCGAATTACCTTTTTTAGAGCATGCCAAAATATTAAAAACAGCCCCCTTTCAGCTAGACCAAAAGCTTCCTTTCAAAATTGATGATTCTGTTTTTGACTCTTTTTATCTAAAAAATAAAAAAGATAAAACTACAGAGATATTTAGTTATGTTGTAAAAAAAGAGTATTTCTCAAATGAGTTTAGAGCTTGGAAAGATTCAAATCTTTCAATAAAAGGACTACTTCCAGATACATCTGCATACTATTTTATATCTGAGTATGTTGGTAAAAATCTTTTAATTGTTGATTTTGGAGCATCATCAACAAGAGTTTTTTTGAAATATGATGGAAAGATAGCTATAGATAAAGTTATATTTTCTGGAGGAAATGATATTGATTTAGAGATATCAGAACGTTTTAATGTTCCAATAGAGCAGGCTAAAAATGTTAAAGAGAAGGTTAGTAAAGTTTTTGATGAAGAGTATCCAGATGGAAATGAGCAGATTAATTCAATTTCAGAGATAATTAAAAACAGGATTGATATAGTGCTTCAAGACATCTATTTTGAATTAGATAGATTAAAAATATCATATGATGATACTGTGTTTGTTTTAGGTGGAGGTGGTGCAAAAATATCAAATTTAAAAAAATATTTTGCTTCTAGATTAAATCTTTCTGAATATACAGATTTACCAATTAAAGATTTATCAATGTTGAAAGCTTTTGGATACTCATTAAAAGAGACTATTTTTTCTGGAGATTTTAAAGTTAATTTTTTGAAAGGACAGTATGCTCTTTCAAAAAGTGGAGAATCTCTTTTAACTCCTAATTTAATAAAATTAATTGTTTTCTCTATCATAATTATATCACTCTTTTTCACACTTCAGATTGTAAAATATAGAGGTTTAAAACAGAAAGAGAGTATATATCTGAAAGAGGCTAAATCTGTATCAAAAAAACTTTTTGGAATGGAGTTTGACAAGCCAGAGGATATTTTAACAACAATTAATGACTCTCTTGATGGTAGTGGTGATGATGAGTATTTCCCTAAAACATCTGCATTTGATCATCTTCATAATATATCTGAAAACCTCTTAATGGCTAATTTAAAAATTGATATAAGAGATTTAAGTATAAGTGATAAGCAGATTGTTATGAAAGCAAGAGTTGATAAACTTGAAGATATAGACTTAATTGTATTATCTCTTAAAAAAATTGAGTGTTTTCAAGATATTCAAAAGGGTAATACAAAAAATAACACAAGAACAAATCAACTTGATGTGCAACTTACAATAAATAATGTAGATTGTAAGAAAAATTAATTAATATTTTTTATGGAGATTATATATGAGTCTCAAAAATCAGATTGCAACTCAATTGGAACATCTTTCAGATAGAGAGAAGAAAATGGTTTTCTTTATGCTTGTATTTCTCTTTCTATCTATATTTTATGCAATATACCATTTTTCAATAAAGAAGAAAATTATAGAGATGAATAAAACAATTGCATCTTATGAGGAGAGATTCTCAAAAATAAAGAAAAATGGTGAAGAGTATTTAAAAAACAAAAAAATGCAAAAACCCAAATCTAAAAAACCAGCAGAGAAAGAGGTTCAACTCTATTCTGTTATTGGAACTCTTGCAACAAAAAATGGAGTTGATATTAAATCAATTAATGATAAACCAATTCCTCAAAAATCAACAGATATTATAGAAAAACAGGTTGAAGTATCTATTAATAAAATAATGTTAGATAAGTTAGCTGCGTTTTTTGCAGATATTGAGAATGAGGAGTCTGCTCCATTATACATTAAAAACATGAATGTTTCAGTTGATTATTCAAATGATACTCTACTAAATACAAAAATATTAGTAGGAACATTTTATAAAAAACCAGTTGAAAATCAAACTGTATCAGAAGAGACAACAAACTCTAAAGATGGTAAAAAAACAAGAGATGAAAAAAGATTAAAAGAGGAGAAAAAATGAGACTACTTTCTAAATCATTTTGGATAAGATTTATAATTTATGATGCAATTTTCTTTCTTGCTTTTTATGGTACTATTATTTTTACATTTCCACTTAATGAGCTATTAGATAGTAATAAAGAGCTTATTGAATCAAAAATAAAATATAAATTGGAGTATCAAGATGCCTCACTTAGTTTGGCCTTAAATATAAAATTTAAAAATCTTCAGTTAACACCAATAGATGTATTAGAAAAAGATAAAGAGAAGGGAGTTGAATCATTAAGAGTTAAATCCTTAGAGCTTTCTCCACACTTAATGAAAATATATAAAACCAAAAAAGGTGCTTTCTCTTTTGATGCTGAAGTTTTTAATGGAGAGATTTCTGGAGAATTTGAGGTTAAAGATGCTCCAAATCAAACAAATAATCAACCAAGAGGTAGAAAAAAAGGGGCTGTTGTTCAGAAAAAAGATGTTCAAGAGAGTAATTATGTAAAACTATTTTTAGAAAAAGTCTCATTAACAGAAATATCATCATTTTTTAAAATGAAATTACCAATTCATGGAGATATATCTGGTAGTGCTGAAACATATACTGGAACATCAAGAGGCAAGCTAAGAGTATTTTTTGTAGAGAGTAATTTAAATATAAAGGATGCAAAGTTAGGTGAGGGAAAGGTTAAAACAATGTATGGAGATATTAGTGTACCTCAAATAAAAATTGGAGATCTATCACTTGTATCAAAAATGGATAAAAATGTTTTAAAACTTGAACCAATTGATATAAAAACAGATGATGTAGAGGCTAATTTGGATGGAAATATAGGTTTTGGTATGGTTATTAATCCAAATTTAAAAATAAAATATAAATTTACAGACTCTTTTTTAGCTGCTAATAAACCATTAAGTGCTGCTTTATCTGGTTTAAATTTAGTAAAATCAAAAGATGGCTACTATCAGTATCAAATATCTGGAACTTTAGACAAACTTAAATATACACAAATTAGATAGCTACTTTTATACCAATTATATTTTTTATTGTTTATAAAAATAGTTTATTTTGTAAATAGATTAGAAAATTGGTATTATTAATCTTTGTTATATTTTGAGGAGATATGACAATAATATTTACCCCACTATTAATCGTAACATTTTTTGCATTTTTAATAAATACTCAATTCCATATTTTTAGCAAAAATATTATGTTGATATTTTTGATTTCCACCCCTTTTTTATCTATATTATCAATTATTGCAGCAATATTTGATTTTATAAATTTAGATATTTTAAATAATTTTGTTAAATATCAATGGATATTTATTATACATATAAAAGGGGTTATTTTATCTATAATTATACTTTTTTTAACATATAGATTTTTAAAAAAAGGAATTGGGAGACTATTTTGAATAGAGATGGATATTTTTTATATCTCAATACTCTCTCTTTTAAGTTTCTCTTCAAGAATATAGTTTGCAATAGTGCTAGGTTTACTTCCTGGACCAAAACCTGCATGAAATCCTAACGAAAGAGCAAGTTTATGGTCAACTCTTGGACCACCTAAAATTAAAATAGTATCCTTAATTACTCCTGATTCTTGTGCCTTTTTTATAAAATCTTTTGCATTTTGAATATGAATATTTTTCTGAGTAACAACTTGAGATACTAGGATTGCATCAGCTTTAATCTGTTTTGCATACTCTATAAGGTCTATATTTTTAACTTGTGCTCCAAGATTATAGGCATCAATCTGTTTATATCTTTCAAGGCCATAATCACCACTATAACCCTTCATATTCATAATCGCATCAATTCCAACACTATGAGCATCAGAACCAGTACATGCACCAACAACTCTTAATGCTCTTTTGAGATATTTTTCAATGAGATTATCAATCTCTTTCATAGATCTTATTTTAACCTCAATTTCAGGAACATCAATCTCCTCAAAATTAATGGCTGTATTATGTTTTGCATATGCAACAAAAAATGAGAAACTCTCTCCAGCCTTTTCCATTGTTGTGATATAAACATTTGTATAACCTATTTTTTCTAAATATAGTTTTGCGGCCTCTTTAGATTTTCCTGATGGAGGAACAGGAAGGGTAAAACTCATCTGAATTATACCATCATTTAAAGTATCTCCATATGGTTTTATATTTTTTAAATCAAGATTTTCCATAAAAAAACCTAAAATATTCATTGCTATTATATATGTTTTTATTAAGTTTTGTCAAACTCAAATAGGGGAGTAGATTTGTTTAATTTGTAAATAGTGAGTGTAGTTTTAAACAAAAAACATCTGACTATTTTTGCAAATTATTTTATATAAAAAATGACATTTTTGTCATTTTTAAAAGTGTATTTTTTATAACATTCTATTTTAAAAGCTTTTTTTAATTTTTCTATTTATTGGAAAAATAATTGTATTATATTGTTTGTGGTTTTAATAAAATTATTTATTAAAATTAGATTTTTTAATTATACCATTTTGTATAATTAAGTTGTTATATTTTCTCTTTTTAAAACAGATAATAAAGGAGTTTCTATGAAGATTTTATATTTTATTATTGCAATTTTATTAATAACAGGTTGTTCTGTTGTAACACCTCCCACAAGAGCTGCAAGAGTTGAATCTGCAAAAATAGTTGGGTCTGGAGTAACACAAACCGATTTTGAAATTGGAGCTGATGCTATATTATGGACTCCTGGGGATGTTCATTTAACAGCTCATATTCAAAAAGGATTGAGTGAAACAGATCAAATTAGCTATGATTTATCAATTGCATATATTCCTGATTATGAGTTACCAACACTTTATACAACTGCTAATTTTGATTATAAAATAACATCTCAAAATCTTAAAGATATTTTAGCATTTCATTTTGGTCTTGGAGCAGGATATACAAAATATGGAATAATAGTATCTCCACATATTGGATTCTCTCTTGGTTATGAGAATCAGTATGCAGTACCATTTTTAAATGGATTTATGAGTTTTAATATGCCATTCCAAACTAAAAAAATCTATAATTCAGATTATGAGGAGGATTATGAGAGTGGAGAATGGGATTTTAGTGATCATGAAAGAGAGTATTATGAATTTAAAAACACTTTTTCATTTGAGTTAAGTGCTGGACTAAAGTTTCCAAAACTTCACTTTGGTTTAGGGGTTGGTTTTCAATATTTAATATCTCCAGAGGCAGAATCTGATGGGGCAGGTGTAAATGCTTCTATTAGAATTTTAGGTGATTTTTAGATAAGATATTTCTCTATAACTCTTTCAAATCATGTATTTCATTCTCTATTTCTACTCTATCTGGTGTATCTGGTATATTTTTTAAATAGTTTCTAAATACACCTAAAGCCTTTTTGTATTTACCAAGCTCTTTATATAGATAACCAAGTTGACTATAATACTCTGCCACTTTACCATCAAATTTTATAGCTTTTTCATAATATGGAATTGCTTTTGATGTTTTTCCATCAAGCTCTAAGATTCTACCTATTTTAAAATAGGCATTTGCATTTGTTTTATCAAGAGATACAACTCTTTGAAATTTAATAGTGGCATCTTTATATCGATTAGTTTTGAAATAGAGTTCTCCAGTTAAAGCAATAAGTTCAATATGTGTTGAATTTAATACATAAGCACTATTAAAGTCCTCAATTGCTTTATCACTTAAACCACTTTTTTCATAAATTTTTCCACGTTCAAAAAGAGCATCAAAAGAGGCTGATAGTTCAATTAGTTTATTGTAATACTCTAATGCTTCGCTATATTTACCAAGTTTGTCATAGGTTCTTCCTATTTCATGCAAGTATTCAGCCTTCTGGGTTAAAGAGTATGAGTTTGCAAGAATAAAAGAGTCAAGAGCTTTTTGTTGTCGGTCCTGTTTTTTATAAATTAACCCCATATTAAAATGGATATCTGCAAATTTTGGACTATAAGAGATACCTTTTTGAAAATTTTCAAGAGCTAAATCTAGTTTATTCAACTTCATATAGGCTTTTCCCAAATAGAGATAGGCATCAGGAGATTTAGGTCTAATTTTTAGTTCACTATTAACAAGATCTATTACTTTCTGAAAATCACCATTCTCCATCTCATATTGAGCAAGAGTGATTCTTATTTTTCCAAAATTAGGATCTATATTATATAGATTTTTTAATTTATCAAGTAGTGGAGCTAAGTTTTTGTCTTTATAGTAATTTATCAAAGCTAGTTTAAATTCTGAATTTGTATCGAAACTTTCTTTTTCTGAAACAACCTCTTTATAAAGTTTCTCTGCATCATCAAATCTTTCAAGATCAAAAAAAACATCTGCTAAACCAGATTTCAAAATAGTTGCTTTTTCTGATTTATCAATTCCATCTTTTAATATATTTATTGCATCATTTTTTTTGCCATTTTCTAAATACTGTTGAGATAATAAAACATATGCTGGTTCAAATTTAGGATCTAATTCAATTGCCTTTTGAGAGTGTTCTATTGTTGTTACAGAGTTTTTTAGTTGATAAGAGAGTAGGGCAGAGATATAGTGAGATTCAGCTTTTTTTGGAAAACTCTCTCTTAATGTTGTGCATATTTGACCTGCTTGACCATAATCCTCTGTTCTAATAAGAAGATCTACATATATTTTACTAACATCAAAATCATAAGAATACTTTTTATAGTACTGTTTTAAAAGATCTAATGCAGCACTATTATAATAGTTTTCATGGTAGAATTTAAGAATTCTCATTAATATTGTGTAGTTATCAAGTCTTACATCCTCTGCCATTCTAACAAATTTATATGCTTCATCAATTCTAAGATTACGTCTCTCCTGAGATGATTTTTCAAGATATAGAAGGGCAACCTCGTAGTCCCCCATATATTTTTTTAAGGACTCAATTTCACTAAGAATCTCTGCAATTTTATCATTCATACTAAAAGACTCATAATAGCTAATAGATAAGAATCTTGATAGAACATGAGATGGATTTAGAGCCTGTATTTTAGAGTAGATTTCAGAAATATTCTCTTTTTGTATTAATGCAGTTTTTAAAAGTATTGAGAGTATAGGAATACTATTTTGCTTTAAAACTGTTGTCAATTGTTCATATTTTTCCTGTTTGAAAAATAGATAGCCTTTTAATAATAATGAGTCTGTATCTGTTGTAGGAATAGAGAATATATCCTGTTGTAAAGAGGCTGGAATAGTATTTTTAATTGTTGCTAATTGATAAAAAAGAGATGTTTTTTTGATAAAAGGATCTTTTTGAACATGTTTTACTATATCATTATAGTAACTTTTATAGTTTGGAGCAAATGATTCAACAACTGTATTAATTGATAAAAAATATTTTGTTGCAACATAAACATAGGCTGATTTTAAAAGTACCTCATTTGGTTGTTGTTGGAGTTTATCATTAACTGCTTTTAGTGCAAAATTATAGTTATAATAGTTATCCTGATTAAGATCAGAAAAAATATTCTCTATTCCTAAAGATACCATACTATTAATTTTAGTCTCTTTTTTAGCTGTTAAAAAATAGACTCCACCACCAACAATTCCTAATAAAGCTACCACTAGAATTAATATTACAGGATTACTTTTTTTACTCTCTATTTTAGCTGCTGTTTGTAGATTTAGATAGTTTTCAATTGCAGATTTCTTAACTTTTTTTTGAGAGATCTCTTGATTATTATCTTCAATTCTCTTTTTTTCCTCTCTTTTTTTTGCTAATTTATCTTGTAAATCATTTTTTTGTGCTACAATTTTATCCTCTTGAGAAACTCCTTTATTAGAAACAACTGTTTTTTGTGGCTCTTTTAATCCTTCTGAGTTTTGAATAGGAATATCTAATATCATTGATGGAGATATCTCTGGTTGTTTTAAATTATTGAATTCACCTGAATCATTAGCAGAGTAATCAACATCAAGAGATATATTTTCCGAAGCAGGAGACTCTATTGAAATATCAATTGAGTCAAGGGATACATCAATACTATCAGAGATAGATAATGAGTGATCTGGAAAACTAGGGGCTTCAATTGGAGAATCATCAAGGCTTATAGAATCAAATCCTAATTGAGAACTATTTTTAATGGGATTTACAAATATAGGGGTTGAGCAATTTGGACATTCAATATTTATTCCACCAGATGGAATTATACTATCTGGTATTTGAGATACTGTCCCACATTTATTACAAGTTACATTCATAAAAAAGCTCCAATTTTATCCAATGGGTAGTATATCACTTTTTTTTTACAAATTCAATTTGAGAGATTATTTTTAAATAAAAGAGTATCTATTTTTTTTCTCTTTTTATTTGACAAAAATAGATTTTATAAAATTGAAAAAATAAAACAGAATTACTTTTTATAAAATTGCATGAATATGGATGCTATATTGTATATTTAAATTATTGTAAGTTAACATTAGTTTACATAATGCTAATTATGCGACATTAAGGACGATTTTTTCAGATAGTATATTTTGCTATTTTTTTACTCCATTATCAAAAATCTGTTTAGATTTTATATCTCCATTAATATCCCACTCTATAAATTCTCTATGCTCTTTACTACTCTTATAAAATCCCTCACTTTTTTTTCTCCCATTTTCAAACCAAGTTGTAACAACTCCATCAATCTCACCATTTTTAAAATTAGCCTCCTCCTCTTTAACTCCATTATCATAATAAGAGATTACGAATCCATTAAGATTTCCATTTTTATAAATCATATCATTTGATTTTGCACCATTTACATGCCAAATTATAACAGACCCATTAAGTTTCCCAAAATGATAATTTTTCTCTGCTTTTTTCATGCCATTTGAATACCACTCAATTGTTAGCCCATGAGGCACTCCATCTTTTACCATCTCCTCTAACTCTTTGGTTCCATCACTATAATGACTTATAACTTTTCCAGAGAATCTATTTGTATCAAGAAAATAGATTCCTTTTATTTTTTTAAAGATGTTACAGAAATAACTCTCTCTTTAAACCTGTAAACTCATTTTATCACCATAAAACAGCTATTAATTTAATAATCAATAACCTTTAATTTTTTAAAGATTTTGTAGCATAAAAAGTTGGAACATTATATTCATGAAGTTTTCCTACTCCATTTGTATCTTGATAAATATCTAAAATAGTAAAACCAGCCTTTAATTGTCCTCCTATTTGCTCCTCTATTGTATGTGAAAACTGGATTCCCCAGTCATTTTTGATAGATTTTTCATAAAGTTTTTTATCTTGCAATGGATTAAAAGGAAGTTTATTCTCTATTATACTTTCATTTTCATCAAAAATATAGTTAAATCCATTATCAAAGCCAGCAAGTAAAATTCCCCCTTTTTTTAAAACTCTAAAACACTCTTTCCAAATATGATCTACATTTTCGACATAACAGTTTGAAACTGGATGAAAAATAAGATCAAAACTACTCTCTTCAAATGGAAAAATTTGAGTCATATCTGCTTTTACTAATTCTATATGATATCCCTCTCTTTCTGCAACCAATTTTTCACTCTCTAACTGTTTTTCAGAGTAATCTAAAACAGTACAATCTGCACCAAGAGCTGAAAATATTGGCATTTGCTGACCCCCTCCAGATGCTAATCCTAATATTTTAGCTGATCTAAGTTCACAAAACCAATCTTTAGGAACATATTTTGTAGGAGTTAATAAAACACTCCAATTACCATTTTGTGCTTTTAAAAAATCCTCATGAGTTATAGGAATTCCCCATTCCCAACCAGATTTAACCCACTGATCTATAATTTTTGAGTTTATATTTGTATATTCTTCATTCATATTTCACCTTAAAAAAACACATTATATATTTATATATTTTATGAGAAAAATCAATTTAAATAGATATTTTAGATGAACAGATTAGGTATATTTATTAAAGAGATTATAAATTTACTGATATATAAATCCATTAAGTTTCTCAATCTCTTTCTCAATCTCCTCTTTATTTGAAATACCAGAAACATTTTTTAAATATTGAGAATATACATTAACAGCATTCTCTAATTTAGATATTTTTTTATAGAGATTTGCAAGCTGAATATAGTAACCTCCATTTGTTTCATCTAATCTAATTGCATTTTCAAAATATGATATTGCTTTATCATATTTCTCTTGTGATTCAAACAGTTTTCCAAGTTTAAATTGACTCTCTGCTTGAATTTTATCTCCCCCTTTCTTTGCTGAATTAAAAAAGTGACAGTTCTCTTTTTTATTAAGATTATTAAATATTGCAATAGCCATTCCTTCACAGGTATTATATCCACAAGATGCACAATTTTTAAAATCGGCATCTTCATATTTACCCATAGTATTATAAATAACTTTTAATTCAGATTCGTTTGGGTATTTAACTTGATTTTCTGATCGATCTTTATATTTTCGATTATAAAGCTCTGAATCATAAAAACCATCTAAAATTCTATTGAGACTCTCTTTATCTGTTTTTCCAAGCTCATTTTTATACTTTTTCATCATTGTTTTTGCACGCTCTTTTATATAAAACTCTAATTCATCAATTGATTTTTCATGATTTAAAGTTCCAGTCCCTGCATTACAACCTGCATCACAATTTAAACAATCAATCAAAATAGGAGCTTTCCCCTCTTTTATCATTTTATTCAGATTTTTAAAATATTTATAAACAACAGAAACCCCCTCTATCTTTCTAATTGAATCAGAAAGATTCTCATCCTCTCTTAATGCTGTAAGCATCAATCCCCCTGGCATTGAAAATGTTACTGCCCTTTCTGAAGGTGGATTATCATAATCAACTTTTGGATATTTATCTAAAAACACCCCTTTTTTATCAAAATATTTTTTTATTGTTGCCAATGTGACATTAAAATCTCCAAACCCTACCTCTTCAAATTCCCGTTTTTTAGCAATACATGGTGATATTACTAATATTTTATGTCCCTTATATTGAGGATAATATTTATCAATCATTTTCATTGTATGGGTCATTGGACTATCTTTAGGAGCCAAATATGGGATTAGTTCTGGTTGGTAGGTCTCAATATAGTTAACAATTGCTGGACATGGTTGAGCAATAACACAGCTTGGATTCTCTTTTTTTATATAATCAAGATAGCTTTTAACTGTTAATTCTGCCCCAAAACTAACATCAAATATAGCCTTAACTCCAATCTGTTTTAACCAACCATTAAACTCAAGATATCTCTCTGGAAAAGTTGCTGCAATTGCAGGAGCAACAATTGCAATAACTGACTCTTTTTTTTGCAAACTTAAAACAAGAGCTTCAAAATCATCAATAATAACACGAGCCCCATGAGTACAGGCATGAAGACACTCTCCACATGCAATACATAAATCATTATTAAGTATTACATAATTTCCTGAACCATCATTTGCATACTTTACAGGACAAACTGAAATACACTTATGACAACTCACACAAAACTCTTTACTTACTTTTAAAACCTCTCTCATACTCTCCTCCCAAAATCCAGCCATTAACTTTTGTCGGAATATTTTAATTTATCTAAAAGTAATAATAATATAAAAATTATTAGAAGTTATTATTTAACAGATATCATGATTTGTATAAAAAAATAGTATAA
>JAFGXH010000015.1 GCA_016936735.1 bacterium | reverse complement strand
CAGACTATTTTATTGGTTTTACTTATTCTTGACAATTTTTTTATGAATATTATATTAGGGTAGTTGGATTATTAACTATTTGAGGAGTTAATTATGATTCAGGCTTTAACGTTAAGAGACAACTTTTCACTTTATTTGGAAGAGATTTCAAGATATCCTCTTCTGAGTGAATCAGAGGAGAGAGAGCTTGCGTTGAGTTGGTATCAATTTAAAAATTTAGAGGCAGCTCAAAAATTGGTTATGTCAAATTTACGTTTTGTTGTAAAAATTGCTTACCAATTTAAAAACTATAAAATAAAACTAGAGGATCTTGTTCAAGAGGGAAATTTAGGGTTAATGGAGGCTGTTAAAAGATTTGACCCAAATCAGAATGTTAGATTAGTTAACTACGCATCTTGGTGGATTAAATCTAGAATTCAGGCATATATTCTTAAAATGTGGAATATGGTTAAAATTGGAACAACTCAAGCACAAAGAAAACTATTTTTCAAACTTCGTCAAACACAAGAGAGAATACTTTTGCAACATAGTAATCATGTAGATATTATAAGAGAGGTTGCAAAAGAGTTAAAAGTTAAAGAGGATGAGGTTGAAACAATGATGATTCGACTTCAAAAACGGGAATATTCATTAGATCGCTCTGTTTCTGATGAAAACTCAACAACATTTGAGGATATTATCCCAATATCTAAAAATGTGGAGGATGAGTTTATTGAAAGGGAGTCTGAATCTAGACAGCAGGAGATTTTATCTGCAAGTATGGATGTTTTGAATGATAGGGAGAGAGATATTATATCTCAAAGATTCTCATCAACCCCATTAACTTATCAAGAGATTGGTGATATTTATGGAATATCAAAACAGAGAGTTCAACAGATTGAGCAGAATGCAATATCCAAAATGAGAAAATTCTTTGAAAAAGAGGGAGAAATCGATTGATTTCTATCTTTACTTACTATTTTTTCTATTAACCACTCTTTTTTAGAATAAAAAATTATAAAACTTGTTTTGTTTTAACTAAAAAACTAAAATATTTTAGTTTTTGATTTACAAAAGAAAAAAAAATGAATATTTTATATTTTCTTTTTAAATGAACAGTGGGTTTTAACCCGCTAAAAGTGATAGATATTTTATATTTTCTTTGGTTGCTTTTAATATTTTTTTAAAGGAAAATAATGACTATTTTATCTTTTATTGTTTATTTTTCAGTATCTTGGCAACAATTAACAGAGAATCCATCAAAACCTATTTTTCTTTATATTGGTGGAGATGGTGATAATAGAGGTTCAATTGAGAAAACTCTATCAACCCCTAAAGTTTCAAACTTAATAAATGAAAACTTTATTCCAGTATATTATGAGGAGAGTGAAAGACCAGATTTAACAAATAGATATCTTTATATCAAAGCTCCATCAATTACTGTTGTATTACCTGATGGAAATATAGGTTTTCAAAGTAGGAATATGAGTCCAATAACACTTCAGAGGGATATTTTAAGCTTTTTAGATGCTCAAAAAAGAGATGTTAAAGTTGATATTTCTCTTTTACAAAACAGAGTTTATGCTGCCTATTTTGTTGAAAATAGTAACATTCCTCAAGATTTATCTAATATTTTAGTTGATTTTTTATTAAAATCTTTTGATTACTCAAAGGGCTCTTTAGAGTTTTCTCCAAATAAAATATTCCCAAGATTTCTATACTACTCAACATTACTAGATTTTAATAATGAGAGTGTTAAACTTTTTGCACAATATCAAATCGATTCAATGATTAAAAGTAATAGATTTGATAAACTACAACCAGAGGAGCTGTTTTGGTCTTTAATGGCTGTTAAAAATCTATTTGATTCTACAGATAGTAAAATATATTCAGATATATTTGAAAAATATAGAGATAAACTATCTACTTTTATAAAAAAGGATAGAAGTTTGAGTTTTTTAAAAAATATTAATATCTCTTTAAAAAATATGTTAGATAGTTTAGAAAAAAACGAAAAAATATCTATAAACAATCTTAAAGAGTTTATAGATTCTGTTTATGAACAATTTTTTGATAGTGATAAAAATATATTTTATGATGTTAAAAAAGGGAAAGAGCCTTTTGGTATAAAATTTGTTTCTTTGAGAGATAATTTAGATTTAGCTGTTTCTCTTTTAAAATACTCTGAATTAACATCAACAAACTCAAATATAGAGAGTGTTGTTTCAATATTATCTTTTATGAATAGTGCCAATCCAGAAAACCTTCTTGACACATCATATCTTTATCTTATGGATAGATTAAAAACAGTAAGATATTAGATTTTTTAATAGTATATTTTTTATTAAAATTTATGTTATTATAACTCTGTTTATTCTAAAGGATTATAATGATAAATAGTTTAAATGGTATTTGGGAGTTAAAATCCAAACATCTTTCAGATGATTTAGAAGGAGATGTTAATGGATATATTGATTTTATTGATGTGAGTAATTTAATGGTTGAATGGAATTTAGATTTTTCATTCAAAATGGGAGCTATAAACATCAATTTACAATTTTTAGTAAAATATAGTGCTAATTACTATTTGAATGATAATGAGATTATTCAAAAAATAATTTATAGTAAAATAGTTCCATTAGACTCTTTTACAACTAATTTTATAACTCAATTTTCAGATTTTTTAGTCTCTTTTCAGGAGAGTTTCAAAATTGATACTATTTTAAAAGGGAAATTAACGATTTTATCAGATAGTGTGATGGAGCTTAAGGATTCAAGTTCGAAAAAATATTTATTAGTGAAAAAATCTACCAATAATAAGTGAAATTGATAATAATATACCAAATCCAAGTAGATGTTGAGCAGAAAACATATCCATCATTGATATTTTTTCACCAGAACCACCAATTTGAGAGTTGATTTTTTTCTGATTTTTTATTGCAATTGGAAAAGTTAAAATAATTAACAATGAATATATTGGGACTATTTTTAAAATAGAGAGGGTAATTATTATAATATATGCCCCAAAAACAAGAAACGCATAGTATATTTTGGAGCCTTTTTCACCTAAAAGCATTGCAAATGTTTTAATTCCTGCTCTTCTATCTTGGTTAATATCTCTAAAATTATTTGCATGAAGAACAGAAACAACAAGCATTCCAACAACAGTACCTAAATAGAAAATCTCTTTTATTAAATCTCCATAAAGAACTAAAAATGATGCAGATGTTAATGCAGGACCAAAAACAATAAAAATTCCTAAATCACCTAATCCATAATATTTATAATTAAATGGCCAACCTGTATAAAAAAGGGCACCTAGAAAACCAATTCCACCTAAAATCAGAATTTTATAGTCATAATTTTTTAAAATATAAACAATAAAACCCAATATTGCTCCAATAATAAGCATTCCTAAACCAGCGTTTAAAACAGATTTTGGAGTTAAAATCTTACCAACAAGAACATTTGATGATCCAAATGTATCCTCTCTATCAACTCCATGTTTAAAATCGAAATATTCAGATATTAAATTACCTGCTGTATGAAAAAGGAATGCAACAATAGTTAAAAGTAACCATAAACTCCACTCTTTAATACTAAAATTTTTCCTGGAAATAAGAAGAGCATAAAGTGCTCCTACTATAGCTGCTGTAAATGTTGTTGGATATGCAAATGGACGAATAGCCTGTATCCATTTTGAAATAAAAGATCTCTCCATAATCTCCTTTAAAATTAGTTTTTTTAACAGATTTTAGTAATATTTAATTAAAAATATCTATTTTTAATTTTCTTATTATAGTTAAAAACTCTTTTGATACCCCTATTTTATTTAGACTTTTTTCAACCCTTATTAAGTAATGAAGTACTCTTCTAAAACAGAAATTAAGCTCTTTATCTGTTACTAAAGTTTTCCAATATAGTGCTATTTTTTCATCAAAATATGGGTTAGTATAGTTTATATTGTTATTTTTTAGTGCCATAATAATCGGAAGTGTTATTTGTCCAGACAAAATATCAATTCCTTTTGTTTTTCCATCATCAAAATCTATAAAATCTAAAATATCATCTCTTATTTGAAATGAAATCCCTAAAGATATTCCAATATTTGATAGCTCTTTAAGAGTTTTTGGTGATGCTCCAGAAAGAATAGCTCCAGAGAATAGACTAACCTCAAGAAGAAGAGCTGTTTTTTTTATAATTTTATCTCGATATGATTTTAAAGATGTATCATTTTTAAATCTTGAGTTATATTGACTAATTTCACCATTAACCATCTCATAAAAAGCGTTTGATAGCTTTTTATGAAATCTTTTATTCTCTATTTTTGAGATCTCTTTTAAAATAAGTGCAATAAGATTATCTCCAATTAATATTGCAACATTATCACCATAAATAGATGATATTGTTGGTTCTCCACGTCTCTCTGTTGCAGAATCAATCACATCATCATGAATTAAACTAGCTGTATGAAGAAGCTCTATAAGGGCTCCTACAGAGATAATTGAGTCTGACCATCTTTTCCCATATTGAGCACCAATAAGTGTTAAGTATGGGCGAACTCTTTTCCCTCCAGCAAAAACAACCCTTAAAATCTCCTTTTGTGCAACCTCATTTTGAATCATTGAGATAAAATATTTTATTCTATCCTCTATTTTTTGAAGTGATTTTTCAAAATCTATTTTTAACATAATTACCAAATACAGATTTATTATTGTTTTAGAAAGGATAACTCATTCTCAATAATAGTTGATATGTTATTAAAAACCATTTCAGATTGTTTATTAAAATCTTTTAGATGATAACTATTTTTATAAAATTTAGATATCTCTGAATCACCTTTTAAAACATCTAAAGAGTTACAATCTATTTTATGATAATTTATCCAATTTTCAAAATATCTATTTTTCATTAAGTTATTAACAAAACTAATTAATAAAATCAGCCTATCTTACAAAAAAAATGGAAAAAAGTAAAGTTAAAAAACAGATAAATCGGCTAAAAACCCCTCAAAAAAATATGAATATTAGATATTTTAATCATTCAAATCAATAAAAATTAATAAATATAGCAAAAAAATATGATTATTATTTATAAGCTCTTTTAATAAGTATAAAAATAGCTGTTTTATGATTAAATCATGTAGAGTTTATGATATTTATTAATAAATAGCATGTTTTGTTGATGTTAATTATATAGAGTCTGATAATGTTTTGGATATGAATAGATAAATATTTTTTATGAAAAATAAACACTATATTTAAAGTAATTCTATGTTTCTTATTCAACTTTATATAAGTAGATTACAAGATAAAATTTAATAATAGCAAATTATTTGGTAAAAATCTTATTTCTTTGATTTTTATAGAAGTTATAATATAGAATAATAATTATTTTTTTACTTCTGGAGGTTTTATGAGAATAGTGCCTATCTATTTATTTATCATCTCCCTTCTTTTCTGGTCATGTTCAGACACATCAGGAGGGGGAACTTCAACTGTTGATTTTACAAAAATGGAGATTTTAGCAGAACAGTGCCAAGACAATCAGGATAATGATGGTGATGGAAAAACTGATTGTGATGATGATGGCTGTAAAGGGTTTGTTTTTTGCCAAGAGGTTGTTGAACCTGAAAAAACAGAGGATACTGCAGCTTTATGTAGAGATCAATTAGATAATGATGATGATGGAAAAACAGATTGTGATGATGAAGATTGTCAAGGTTTTGTTTTTTGTGTTGTGTCTGAAGTAGAGAATACATCAGTTCTTTGCCAAGATGGAAGAGATAATGATGATGATGGAAAAACAGATTGTGATGATGAGGAGTGTCAGGGGTTTGTTTTTTGTAATGAGGAGGCTTTAGAAAATACAGCATATCTTTGTCAAGATGGATTAGATAATGATGGAGATACAAAAGCAGATTGTGAAGATGAGGATTGTCAAGTATTTTTATTTTGTGCATCTGGAGCTGAGGATAGTGTAACACTTTGTAAAGATGGAATTGATAATGATGGAGATAGTAAAATAGATTGTCTTGATCCAGATTGTCAGGGATTTACATTCTGTACTCAAATAACAGCAGAAAATACATCAACAATGTGTAAAGATGGAGTTGATAATGATAGAGATGGTAGAGCCGATTGTCAAGATTCAGACTGTTCTGGTTTTACATTCTGTCAAGCTGCAGTTGAAAATACTGCTGTTTTATGTCAAGATACTCTTGATAATGATGGAGATACAAAAGCTGATTGTGAAGATACTGATTGTCAAGGTTTTACATTTTGCCAAGATGTTTTAGAAAATACAGCTGTTGCATGTCAAGATGGAGATGATAATGATTTTGATGGATTAGCTGATTGCGAAGATCCTGATTGTCAAGGTTTTACATTTTGTCAAGCTGTTTTAGAAAATACAGCTGTTGCATGTCAAGATGGAGATGATAATGATTCTGATGGATTAGCTGATTGCGAAGATCCTGATTGTCAAGGTTTTGTATTCTGTTCAACAGTTATAAGAGAGGATAGTTATACCCTTTGTCAAGATGGTATTGATAATGATAATGATGGTTTAGTGGATTGTGATGATGAGGATTGTTGGCCACTATTTCTATGTCAAGTTTATAATGGAGTTCCAATTATGGATAGTTGGGGTGCAACTTGGGACTCTTTAGAGAGAGGTAAAAAAACTTGGGATGAGGCAAAAGAGATTTGTGAATCTCTTGGTGGACGTCTTCCAACTGCAACAGAGATTTTTAGAAATAATGCAACAACAGGAACTGGTGATATTGGTCAAACTAATAATACTGAGTATTTATGGACTCTTTTATCTGAATATTCAACAGATCATCGAGTTTTATTAAGAGTTTCAGATGGTGTTGTTACAAATAGTTTAAAAACTGGAAAATATGCTTTCCGTTGTATATGGCCAAAAGATGATAATAGTGGTTTTGATGAAGATAGATGTAATAGAACTCCAGAGGGAGAGTGTTTTGAGTATGATAAACACTATAATATAGATACTATTGATAGACCTGCGTTAACATACTCTGCTGCAATGGAGGAGTGTAATTTTTATGGTGCTTCAATACCTGTTTTTAGTGAATGGAGTGAGGCAATACATCAAAATATAGATAATGGTGTTAATGCTTGGAATTGGGTTGCTGAGTCTATCTATTGGTATAATCAAGGGACTGGAAGCCCAGTAGTGAGATGGGATAGTTTAACTAACACTAAAAACTGGACAGCAAACAATACTAATTTTTCTCTTAGTGCTCATACAACTCGTTATAACTTCCGTTGTATTGGTTTAAAAAATCAGAATGATTTTTCAGAACCACTCTCAACAAATTGTAATGGTGGATGTTTTGAAAACTCAAATCGTGCATCTAAAATATTATCAGATAGTACAGATAGAGAGGCTTTAACATATCCTCAAGCAATTGAGATTTGTAGAGATTTAGGTGGTGATTTACCAAATGCAAGAGAGTTTTCAGAGAATGTTTCATCTGGATGGGAGAATGGAACAAATAACTGGATGTTTGTTGCAGATCATCTATATTGGTATAGTAATGGTTATGGTGTAAGTATATTAAGATGGAATGGAACAGGAAATAGACATTGGTACTACACTTGGAATGGAACATCAAATATCTCAGCAATGACTTCAAATTACCGTTTTCGTTGTGCTTGGTTTCAACCAAAACCAGAAACTCCTGAATGTGGAGAAAATGAGGTTTTAAAAGAGTCTGAAAATGGTTTTGAGTGTCAAACAAAAATCTCTGGGGGTTCAAATGGAAATGCTTATGGTTCAGAGAAAATAGATCCTTGGGGAAATGCTTGGGATGGTGTTCAAAGAGCACAAGTAACATTTGATGAGGCAAAAGCAAGTTGTGAAAGTTTAGGTGGTCGTTTACCAACAATTAGTGAGCTTTATAGAGTTAATGCTGCAAATCCAATTGAAACAACAGATGTTGCAACAGCCTCAAGTACATCTTATTTATGGAGTTTAACAGATACATATGCTGTAAATAGTAAAATGACACTTCGTTTATCTGATGGTGTAACAAGTAGATCATTAACAACAGTTCAAGTTCCATATAGATGTATTTGGCCAGCAACAAATAATGATATTTTAGTTGGAAATAACTGTATGGGAAATTCAACTTCTCCATGTTTTGAAGTAGGAGATATTATAGCTGACTCTTATGATAGAGCATCTGTTGATTATACTGCTGCTTTGGAGGATTGTTTATCATCTGGTGGTCATTTAATGGATTCAAGAACATTTATCAATTTAGTTCAACAGGGGCTTCCAAATGGTAGTAATAACTATAATTGGATAAATGAGGCTGCATATTGGTATAGTGGAAACTATGGCTTACATGTTGTAAGATGGAGTGGAATTCAAACTGGTTGGAGTGGTGCTTCTGGTCCACAAGGGGTAACTCTTTCAACAAGCAGTTATCCATATCGTTGCTACTATACAAAACGTCTAAAATAAAATTGTAAAAATTTTAAACACTTAATTCTGATATAATTAATTCTGTTTATCTATAAAAATTCAATATAGTGTTGTTTTTATTAAAAACAGGCTTAAATATAATTTTTACTTATTAT
>JAFGXH010000129.1 GCA_016936735.1 bacterium | reverse complement strand
AGATTTATAAAAAACAGGAGTTTTATGAAAGAGCCAATAGAGTATCATAAAAATCTACTAAAAGTTTTAAACTTTGCAATGAAACAGAATTATGAGTATTTAGATCAAATTAAAGGGGTTGAGATAACTCTTGTTACTTTGTTAAGAAATATAAAAGAGTTTGTTCAGAATGGAGAGATTATACAAAAAATAAAAGGATTTGAAAGAGAGTTAGGAAGCTTCTCTTTTGCAGGGGATGAGCAGAAACGACGGGTAATTTCAGATATTTATGAGACATTCAAAAATGAGGATTACTCAAATATCTCTATAGAAGAGGCTAAAAAAAAATCATTATCATTTTTTTTTAACTCTCTAAAAGATTATCAATTTATATCAAATGATGATAGAGAAAAACTGGCATTAAGGGGAATTCAGAATGTTATGGATCTACTATATACTTTTCCTAAAAAATATGAGGATTATACAAAAATAGATCAAATAGAGTCTGCATCTGTTGGAAAAGAGGTACAAATTCTTGGATATGTTAGTTCTAAAAAAATCATTACAGGAAAAAGAGTCTATATGGAGGTTCAAATACAGACTCAAAGAGGGATTTTAAAAGTTATTCTGTTCAATTATAAACAATTACAGTTTCTATTTAAAACACAAAATTACTACTTATTAAGAGGTCCACTTAGCTATAATACATACTATGGTTATCATCTTATTCATCCCTTTTTAATTGCATTAAAATCCCCTTCAGACTCTCAAAACTATTTAACTTATGCTCTTAAATATGGTGATATTGGTATTTCTGATGAACAATTTTTAAGTTATGTAAAAGATATTATATCAATTCATAAAGATGAGTTTAAAGAGCTACTATCTGAAAAAATATTAAAAGAGAATGGTTATCCAACAATATCAGAAACAATAATAACTCTCCACACTCCAGATCCATCTCAAACAGATTTTTCACTACTTAACTCTGGTGACTCAATCTACCATAAAAGAGTTAAATTTGAGGAGTTTTTTCTTTTAAGATTAGTTCAACTAATGAAAAAAGATGCCTTTAGAAATAGAAAAGGTATCTCTATTCCAATTGATTTTAAACTTCATCAAGATTTTCTTAAATCAATTCCATTTGAATTAACATTTGATCAATTAAAAGCTGTTTCTGATCTATTTGAAGATTTAAGATTGGGATATCCAGCAAATCGTCTTATTCAAGGGGATGTTGGTTCTGGAAAAACAGTTGTTGTTGCCTCTGCTATGTTACAATGTGTAAAGGCTGGTTATCAAGCAGTAATTATGGTTCCAACAGAGATTTTAGCTTATCAACATCATGCAACAATATCTAAAATGATGAAACAGTTTAATATAGGTGTTCAACTTCTTGTTAGTAAAATGAAAAAAAAAGATAAAGATACTGTTATTTTACAACTTGAGCATGGTGCACCTCAAATTTATGTTGGAACACATGCTTTAATTCAAAAACAGGTTCATTATAATAAACCTGGTTTAGTTATAATTGATGAACAACATCGTTTTGGTGTTCTTCAAAGAAAAACTCTCCAAGAGATAACAGCAGGAATTAATGTTATTCTTTTAAGTGCAACTCCTATTCCAAGAACTCTATCAATGGGAATTTTTGGTGATTTGGATATAACCTATATTGAAACAATGCCAAAATCAAGAAAACCTGTTAAAACAGCAAGTATAACAGAGGATAAAAAAGAGAAAGTTTGGAGATTTATAAAGGGAGAGATATCTAAAGGGCATCAAGCCTATATCATATTTCCTCTTATTGATGAATCAGATGCTCTAAATGCAAACGCCTTGCTAAAAGAGTATGAAAAAATGAGTACTGAGGTCTTTCCTGATATTCCTTGTGGCTTATTACATGGGAAAATGAAAGTTGAAGAGAAGGATGAGGTTATGAAAAAATTTCATGAAAAAGAGATAGAGATCCTTTTTGCAACAACAGTTGTTGAGGTTGGAATTGATGTTCCAAATGCAACAGTTATGACAATTATGAATGCGGAGAGATTTGGATTAAGTCAGCTTCATCAATTAAGAGGAAGAGTTGGTCGTGGAAGTTCTGAAGCATTCTGTTTTTTAATATCTCCTCAATCAGATGTAAAAAGATTAAAAATCCTCGAAAAAAGTAGTAATGGATTTGAGATTTCACGCGAAGATTTAAAATTAAGAGGTCCTGGAGATATTTATGGAATAGATCAATCTGGGGTTCCAAAATTTAGATTTATAGATTTTGATAAAGATGAGGATATAATTTTAAATGCAAGTCAGGTTGCAGATAGATATCTTAAATATGATCCTGGATTAATTAAAAATAGAGCTTTAAGAGAGTTTTTAGAGAAACTTAAAGAGAATAGTTATTGGAATATATCCTAAAGTTGTCATCTCTTTATTAAATTTTTTTATTAAAATAGATTTTATATTGAAAAAAATAAAACAATTTCAAAATCCTGTTTTTTTTTGAAATATTACTATTTTTATCTTATAATCAGAATGCTTTTGAAAGGAGTTAATTTTATGGATGAATTCAAAGATAATCCAAAAACACAACCACATGATATGAAAAAAATAATGTCTGAAGATACAGGTATTATTGATTTAAGTGAAATATTAATAGAAGAGATGGATTTAATTGAGGTTCCAAAAGAGAAAAAAGAGTCAACAATTGTTGATATAAATCTATCTAAAATGGTTCTATCAGCAGAGGATGGAAAAACAGGAAAAAATGATTCAACAGATGCAATAAAAAATCCCTTAACAAATATGAGTGATAATGATATCAATAAAACTCCTATTCAGCAAAAAATATCCTCTGGATTTCAAAAGGATTTAGCAAAAAATGAACAGAATAAAAGAGATGACATCTCTTTAATATTTAGACCTGAATCATTAGATGATTTAGGTATATCAAGAGATATTGTTATGGATGGAATAGTAAGACATCTATACTATTCAGGAAACTTAACAGGTTTAGAGATTAGTCAAAAACTAAAGGTTCCATTTAACAATATTGTTGAGAATTTATTAGATCAATTACTTAAACAAAAATATGTCTCCTATGAAGGAGGACGAGGATTTGGTCGAAGTTCAATGAGTTTTGTGTTAACTGATGCTGGTAGATCTTTTGCGAAAGACTCTCTTGGTAAAAATCAGTATATGGGACCTATGCCTGTCTCTTTAGAGCAATATAAGGCTGTTTTTTCTAAAATGAGAAAAGTTTTACCTATGTCATTAACAAAAGTTAAATCTCTTCTAAATGATTTGGTTCTTCCACATGATTTTTATAGTAGTCTTGGTCCTGCAATAAACTCAAACCACTCTATTTTCATATATGGTCCTCCAGGAAATGGAAAAAGTGTTATTTCTGATAGAGTTGGTTCAAATTTAGAGGGAGATATAACTATTCCATATGCAATAGAGGTAGATGGACAGATGATAAAACTATTTGATCCAATTTTTCATAAAGTTATAGAGGCAAATCAGTTAGATTCAAGATGGGTTACAATTAAACGTCCATATGTTTTTGTTGGTGGAGAGTTAACATATAATATGCTTAATTTAAACATAGATCCTGTTTCTAAAGTGTATGAGGCACCACTACAGCTTAAAGCGAATGGTGGAATTTTTTTAATTGATGACTTCGGTCGTCAAAAAGAGCCTCCACATCTTTTTCTGAATCGTTGGATTGTTCCATTAGAGAATAGTTTTGATGTTTTAAATTTTAGTAGTGGAAAATCTTTTATGGTTCCTTTTGAGCAATTGATTATATTTTCAACAAACCTAAATCCAGATGATTTAGTTGATGAGGCTTTTTTAAGAAGGATTAGATATAAACTTAAAATAGGAAATCCAAGCCCTGAGATTTTTTTGGAGATATTTAAAAAAACTTGTGCTCATTATAAACTACCATATGTTTTATCAGAAATAGAGAGTTTTTTCTTTTATAATCAAAATAAAATACCTAAAGTTCGCTCTGTTTTACCAAGAGATTTATCTAGAATTATAATAAGTGTTTGTGAATTTGAGGGTATAAAAAAAGAGGTTAATTTTTATACATTAAAAAAAGCAAGTGATATTGGTTTTATTCAAGATGATGAAAATTAAGAAAAAATCATATAGACTGACATTCATAACGCTGTTTTTATTCTATATTCAAGACATTTTTGTCATAAATAACAACTATTTATCTTAACTCACCATATTTTAAGAAAAAAAATACTATTTTTTAATGATAAAAATTCTGGAATTATTATTGCTTATACTAGTGCAGATTTTGAGGAGTTTCCAATGAAATTACAAACTAGACTACAAACTACAGAGAGAATCGAGAGCAATAAAATAGATAATCATACAGATCAAATTAAACTTGCTTATGGTATTGAACAGTTAGAACCATATAAACCAACATCTAGTATTGATATTATTTCTCAAAAAACAGAGATGAAACATTATAAATTGGACTGGAATGAGGCTACAATTCTTCCATCACCAAAAGTTATGAAAGCAATATCTGAATATTTGAATGGGATTAATCATCTAAACTGGTATCCAGAGATATTAAGCCACTCTTTAAGAAAAAAACTTGAAAAATATACAACTGTTCCTTCTGATAATATAATTGTTACAAATGGTTCTGATGATGCTCTTGAGTTAATAAACAAAGTTTTTGTTAACCCAGGGGATCAAGTTATTGTTCCTATTCCAACATACACTCATTTTTATGTTTATGCAGGACAACGTAATGCTGAGATATTAAAAATAGAGTCTCCAGATGTTTTTAAAACAAATTTAGATGGAATTTTATCTGCAATTACAGACAAAACAAAATTAATCTATATTGTAAATCCAAATAACCCAACAGGGGTTATGTATAATGAGACTCAAGTTAGAGAGATTCTTGAGTTTGCTCCTCAAGCAATTGTTATTATTGATGAGGCATATTATGAGTTTGCTGGAATCTCAATGGCACATCTTGTTAAAGAGTATAAAAATATTGTTGTAACAAGAACATTCTCTAAATCTTTTGGTCTTGCAGCACAAAGAGTTGGATATCTTATGGCCTCATCATTTATTGTTGAAAACTGTCTTAAAGTTTTTAATCCCAAATCAGTAAATAGAGTTGGTCAAATTGCAGCAGAGGCAGCTTTGGATGATATTGAACATCTTGATGCTTATGTTCGCTCTGTTACAGAATCAAAAAGAATGTTAAAAAGATATTTTCTATCAAAAGGATTAGATTTCAAAATAACCCCTGCTAACTATGTAATGGTTCATCATCCTATGATGCCAGAGCTTGTAAAACTTCTTGAAGAGGAGGGAGTTTATGTTAGAGATAGAAGTGGACAACTTGCAAACTACATGAGAATGAGTGTAGGAACAATTGAACAAACAGAAGAGGTTATCTCTATTTTTGAGAAAGTTTTAGAGCTATTAAAAATTCAAGAGAGAGAAAATCTTAACTAATGATATATTTCACATCAGATACCCATTTTGGCCATTCAAATATAATCTCATACACAAAACGCCCTTTTAAAACAGTCAAAGAGATGAACTCTGCAATATTAGGTGGGATTCTTTTATCTGAAAATGATATATTAATTCATCTTGGTGATGTTTTTTATAAAAATGAGGGGGAATTAAATTTTCTTTATTTATTAAAAAAACATAAAAAGAATATTTTAATATTGGGAAATCATGACACAAAAAGTAGTTTAAATCCATATTTTGATGAGATTTACCAAAACTATATATTTGAATACAATGGAGTAAAAATAGAGTGTGTTCATCATCCAGATAAACAGAGTGGAAAAGCAGATTTAACACTTTGTGGACATATTCATCAAAAATGGAAAATAAAATATCCTGGTGAGTATTATGATTTTCATCCAACAACAGAAAAAAATGAAAGATATGTTTTCTCTGTTCCAACTATTAATGTCTCTGTTGAAAATTGGGACTATAAAGCGGTTTCAATTGATGAGATATTATCAATTTATAAATCGATTCAAGTATAATTAAAAAATATTTTTTGAAAAAATAAAAAAACGAGAGATTCCAGAATTAGAAACTCTCGTTGAGGGGTACTTATATATTCTATTATTCAGCTTTATCTTCTGTTTTTTCCGCTTTCACTTCTGGTTTATTTTTTTTACCATCTCTTTTGTGATCTCTCTTGTGATCTCTTTTCTCTTCAGATTTATGAAACTCTTTTTTTTCACCTTTTGAGATCTCTTTTTTAAGAGCTTTTAACTCTTTTTGAAGCTCTTCAAGTTTTTCATGAATCTCCTCTGTATCAAGTGTAGATGCAATACTAAATGCATTTAATATTTTATCAATTCCTACACCAAATTTTTTCTCTAAATCTTTTTGAATTTGAGATGCAAGTTTCACATAATCATTATCACGAAATTTTTCAATATAGCTTTTAAGAGGAAGAAGGTTTAAAACATTCTCTACATATTTTTTTCCCTCTTCTTGAGATTTATGACCTAACTCTCTAAGTTTCACAAAATTCTCTGAGAAATTTTTTTGTAAAGTCTCTTTTAACTCATCTATTTTTTCCTGAAGAGACTCTTTTAAATCATCAAATCTGCTAACTATATCTTGAATTTTTTTATTCCCTTTTTTCTTTTCTTCACACATTTCTCTCTCCTTTCCAACTAATACTAAAATAACACACTGCGTTATTTTTGTCAAGAGAAAAAATGACATACTGCGTTATTTTTTCTCTTGCAACTATTTAATTTATTTATATAAAAAAATATGTGATAAAAATCACCATTAAAATATTGATTTTTTTTTTATAAAAAAAGTATAATATTATTAGTATTAAGGGGTTATACATGAAACTACTAATTATCTTTATATTCACACTTCTCTCAACTTTATTATCTGCAAATGAACTACACTCATTTGCACACACCTCCCAAGATGGAAATTTATTAGTCTCTTTTGAACTTGATGAAACTGTTAAAATTTCAGATTTTGCATTAGAAAATCCTTTTAGAATTGTATTAGAGATGCAGGATGTTGTTAAAGATGAAAAAATAAAAGAGTTAGAGGAGTTTAAAAACTCCGCATTAAAACAGATTATAGTTGTTCCATATAAAAGAAATGGTGTATCAAATTTAAAAATATTGATTCATCTTGAGAAAAAAAGCGATTATGAGGTTGATGTCTTTGGTAATCGAGTATTATTAAATATAAAAAATATTGGAGATTCAGAACAGCTGGTTGCTAAAAAAGCTGACTCTGAAAAAAATCTAAAAACAACTAATAGTTTACTTGAAAAAGAGGATAATAAAAATAGTGTAGATACAACTAAAATAGCCTCAAAACAAGAGAATAAAATAGATACAACTAAAAAAATTGAACCTCCTAAAGTAGTAGAACCAGAAAACAGACTTTCAAAAATAGAGTATCAATATCAGGGAAATGATCTTCTAATTGCTCTTCAAAGTAATGAAGAGAGGGATATTAAATCATTCCACCTTATGAATCCATTTAGAGTTGTAGTAGATATTCCTGACACCCTAAAAGAGAGCTCCATATTAAATGAGATTGCTTATAATGACATATTTCTTGAAAAAGCAGCCTTATCTACATACAAACGAAATGGAAAAACTGGAACAAAAGTGATATTTACATTCAAAGATGAAAAACCATTTCAAGCAGAATCAATTGGTGCAACATATGTTATCACTATAAAAAATGCTAGAGAGACTCTTGTTGCTAAAAATCAGAATTTTTCAGAAAAACAAAACCCCTCAAAGAAAATTGAAAAATCAGAAACAACTATTGCAAATAATAGCAACTCAAAAATAGAGAATAAATCATCTGATATAGAAAAAAATACTCTATCTGAAAGAGATGGTGAAAATAAAGAGTCAAAAACAACACAAACAAATAATACAATAGAACAAAATAAAACAGTAGCTACAAAACTTGAAAAAATAGATTATCAATACCAAGGAGAGGATTTATTAATTGCTCTTCAAGCAGATGAAGATAAAGAGATAAAGCATTTTTATTTAGTAGACCCTTTTAGAGTTGTTATTGAGTTTCAAAATACAACAAAAGATAACTCTATTCCAAATGAGATAAAATATGAAGATAATTATTTAGAAAAGCTCGTAACATCATCATTTAGAAAAAATGGTTTAACTGGCATAAAATTAATATTCTATTTTAAAGAGGCAAAACCATTTCAAATAGAGCAAATGGGAACAACAACTTTATTAACACTCAAAGGGGTTAAAACAGAAACTATTGTTGCAAAAAATGATAACACTCAAAATAATAAACTATTAGAAAATAACAACAAAAATATACCAAAAGAGATTAAAGGGAACTCTCTTTCAAAAATAGATTATCAATATCAAGATGAGGATCTTTTAATTGCTCTTCAGATGAATGAGGAGAGAGATGCTAAACATTTTCATTTAATTGACCCATTTAGACTTGTTGTTGATATCCCTGATACTCAAAAAGATGACTCCATATTAAATGAAATCAAATATAATGATTCATATTTTGAAAAAACAATGCTTTCAACATATAGACGTAATGGTAAAAATGGTGTGAAACTGATTTTTTATTTTAGAGAGGAGAGACCTTTCTCTGTTGAAAATATTGGAAATAGAGCAATTATTACAATTAAAGGTGCAAAACCAAGAGTTTTTATTGCTCAACAAAAAGAGAGTATAAAAAATGATAATAATACAAAAACTGAACCAGAGAAAAAATTAACTAAAAACAGTAAAAATGATAAAAACAATCAAAAAATAGCCAAAACAGATGAAAAAGTTGAACAATACTCAAATGATTTAGAATCAATTCAGTTTGACCACTCTGGAGATGATTTAATTCTAATGCTTCAAATTAAAGACCAAACTAAATTTAAACATTTTCATTTAACAGATCCATTTAGAGTTTTTGTTGAATTAGAGGGAGTTGTTGTAGGAAAAAATTTCTTCAAAAATATTACTGATGAGTTTATTGAAGATGTATCATTAACCCCTTTCAAAAAAAATGGAATGAATGGTTTAAAAGTGATGTTTCATTTTAAAGAGAATAAACCTTATGAAATTGATACAATTGGAAATAGAGTTCTTTTAACTATTAAAAACATACCTAAAAAAGAGCTTTTAGTCTCTAAAAATAGTAACTTAATAGAGAATTTAGAGAAAAATAGCTCTAAAAACATCTCTAAAAACAGTGTTAAGTTAGGAAATATTTTAGAGTCTATAAAATATGAATACACTAAAGATACAATTATTTTTGCAATTAAATGTTCTGAAGAGTGTAAAGGGGATTCATTTCACCTCACATCACCCTTCAGAGTTTTTGTAAATATACCAAATATATCTATCTCATCAGCAATTCCTGAAGAGATTGCCTATAATGATCCATTTATTGAAAAAGTAACAGTCACACCATATAACAGAAATGGGGTTAAAGGTAGTAGAGTTGTATTTCATTTTAAACAGGAGAAATCATATCTTGTTGAATCAATTGGAACAAATACTCTTGTTTCTCTTTTTGGTATCTCTGGAGAGGCTATTGCTGTTAAAAAAGATATTGAAGTTTTTGATGTAAATGATTCCGATCAGAATCAAAATAGTACACAAATGGCAATAAACAACTCCAAACAAACTGAGAATAAAACTGTTTCATTAAATAATGCTTTAGAAAAAGAGGATAAATCAGAATCAACAGAAATAAAAAATGAGAAAAATATATCTCCAAAATATGTTTCTGTATCAACTCAAGAACAGAAAAATCAGCTTGCAAGCAGAGATTTACACTCTAATTCACAAAAAAAATACTACACAATATCAACATCAACATACAGAAATAATAACTCCACAATATCTATTGCAAGAAATGAAAATAGTGTTTTTTCTTCAGAAAAAATATCTAGAAACTTAGGAGAGGCTCCAAAATTAGAGAATATTGAGAGTAAAGATAGTGTTTCAAAATCAGCTATTTACTTAAAAAGTGGTTTTAGAAAATATGAAGATAGCTCAAGAGTTACAATTTCAACTCAAAATAATCCAAAAATTGAGACTCACTTAGATAAAAAATTGCTTAAAATAACACTTAAAAACACCTCTTTTTCACCAAAAGCATCAAGATTTCCTCTCAATACATCATATTTTGATTCTAATGTTTTAAGAGTTGTATCAATTCAAAATGGAGATGATTTAGTTGTTCAAATATATTTAAAAGATAGTTTAGAACCAGAAATTATACAGGGAGATGGTATGATTTATGTCGATTTTAAAGAGTAATAACTACTCTATATTATCCATTGAACGTTCAATCTGTTCAACAATTTTTCCTTTAAAGGCTTTTAATAAAAATGGGATATCAAGCTCTATTGTTAAAGTGGAACCAGATATTACAACAACCCCTTTAACACCTTTTATATCAAAGTTTCCCTTTTTTGTTGATTCATTCCAATCAAATTTTGGATTTAAAGATGCTAATTTCTCATTAAGTTTAGTCTCTAACTCTTTTTTTGCTCTTGAATAAAGTGTGTTTTCATCATGTTTGTAGGTACGTGTTAATTTTTCTGCCATAAAAAACTCCTAATTAAACAGAAAGAATATAGTACATTTTAAGGTAATTGACAAGAAAAAATATAATAATAGAGTTTTATGAGATATTTTTCTTAATAGAAATAGAGATATAACAAAATTAAAAAACTATTTTATAACTCTATTTACATCATAAATCCAGCAATTGCAGCATTAATAAGGGCAACAATTGTTCCTCCAAGCATTGCTCTTAAACCAATTCTTGCTAAATCCCCTTTTCTTGATGGAGCTATTGAACCAATTCCTCCAATTTGAATTGCAATTGATGCAAAATTAGCAAAACCAGTAAGAGCAAAAGCTGTCATTATATTTGAACGAGGTGATATATGTTGTGCAATATTTTGAGATAGATCTGAAAAAGCATAGAACTCATTTATTACCATTTTTTCACCCAAAAGTTGGCCAACTAAAAGTGTATCTTTCCATTCAACACCTATTATCCAAGCAATTGGTGAAAAAATCCAACCAAAAATCTTTTCAAGAGATAGTGGAGTCTCCAAAAATAGTGATGATATCTCTTTTATTCCATAATTAAGACCATAAATAATTGCAACAAAAGCAATAAGCATTGCACCAACATTTAAAGCTAATGATAATCCATCAGATGCTCCTCGTGCAGCTGCATCAATAACATTTGCACTTTCACTTTTTTCATCAAATTCAACTTTTCCCATAGTAACACTATGCTCTGTCTCTGGATATAGAATTTTAGCAATTACTAAAGAGCCTGGAGCAGCCATAACCGATGCAGCAATTAAAGAACCAGCATCAACTCCCATTCCAATATATGCAGCAAGAACACCTCCTGCTACAGTTGCAAAACCTCCAACCATTACAGCTGTTATCTCAGAATTTGTCATTCTATCAATATATGGTTTTATAACAAGTGGAGCCTCTGTCTGACCCACAAATATGTTTGCTGTTGCACTTAATGACTCTGCACCAGATGTTCCTAATAGTTTTGCCATCCCTTTTGCTAAAATTTTCACAATAAATTGCATTACCCCCAAATAGTAGAGTATTCCCATAAATGATGAGAAAAATATTATTGTTGGTAAAACATGAACAGCAAAACTAAAAGATTTAAATAGATCTCCAAAAACAAATTTACTTCCTTCATGAGTGAAATTTAGTAAAACAGATACTCCATCACCAACTTTTTTGAAAAATACTGCCCCAAAAGGGACTTTCATAACAAAAAAGGCAAAGGTTAACTGAATTAATAATCCACCAATAATAACCCTTTTACTTTTTAAGATATCTCTTTTTTTAAAAGAGAGTAAAACTGCTAATCCAAGCATAACAAATAGACCAATAAAACTTCTAAGTCTCATAGTAAAATCTATTGTTCCTAGCCCCTCTTTTGCACCATAAATTGGTAGTGATATAGCAAAAAGAGTTAATATCACTAAAATTCTTTTTAAAGACATAATCCTCCATAGTTCTTTTAAATAAAGTATAAATAGCAAAAACTACTACTATTTTTATTATTTTAAACAAAAAACATGTAACTATTTAGCGGAATTTAAATTTCAGATAAAAAACTATTTTTTTCTTTTCCCCTCACCCCCTAGCCCCCTCTCCACTACGTGGCGATGGGGAATTTTTTTTCTTTTTCATCTTTTTAGTAAATAAAATTAGGATTTTACTTACTTTTTAAGTCCCTCTCCAAGTATTGGGGAGGGATTTAGGGTGGGGGTTCTTTT
>JAFGXH010000128.1 GCA_016936735.1 bacterium | reverse complement strand
ATTAATATTTTTATTATATTGTTTCTGCATTATTTTGGAGTTTGTCATGAAAAAAATTCTTGTATCTGTTTTGTTAGTATCTATTTTAGTTATCTCTGGATGTTCAAAAAATTCTGAATTATCAAAAGAGAGTGTTAAAAATGATAATTCAAAAAAAGTTGAAACTGTTGTAAAAAAAGAGGAGAGTTTAAAAACTGTCCCTTTTAGTTTTGCAAAAAACTATTTTGTAAAAAATTCTGCATCAGAGGAGTCTTTAAAAATTAATAAAATTGAATCAATAGATGTTTTTGAATCAATTTTTGGAATGGCTACTCTTATGGGTGATAATGGAACACCAACAGTAATCGATTTTAAAAATCAGTTCCTTGTCTCTTATATAGTTCCTGAAACAGATATTAAAACAGAGATAAATGTTAAAAATATTATTCAGAATGAGAAAAATGAGCTTGTTGTTAATCTTGAAATAAAAGAGGGCGAAAAACAGAGTTTTACATCTCAACCATTTATTCTTCTAATTGTTGATAAAAAATATAATGGAGATGTTGTAATAAAAAAATAACACTACTCCTTAAAAACAAAATTGTTTTTATCTAAAAAATATTTTTTTCTCTAATTCAATAATAAAAATTGCATTTTATAAATTAAATTATATAATATAACTATAACTAGTTTATAACTGGCATCAATCTATTTTTTTTATGGAATGTTTATGAATAAAAGCAGTAAAGTTTCACATAAAATTGTATATATTATTCTTTTTATCCTTTTTATTTCAACTGTTGCTGGATTTTTAATTACACATCTATTGGTTGTTCAATTTGATAAAAATCTTCAAAAAGAGCATGATAACTCAATAAAAACTAGAGTCTTTATTGCTTTTCAAAGTATAAAACATATTTTAGACTCCTATGAAAAAAAAGAGATTTCAAAAACTGAGTTAGAGAATGAATTAAAAAAAAGAGTTAAAAGAATGACTTATGAGGATGAATCTGGAAAAAATTATGTTTTTTTTAATAGATTAGATGGAACTGTTTTGGCAAGACCATTTCAACCAGAATTAGAGGGAACAAATCAGATTTACACAACAGATTCTAAAGGAGATCCATTTTATAAACGGGTTTCAGATGAGATTATGAAAAAAAAAGATGGAGTTTTTGTTTCATATTATATTTTAAATCCAGAGACAGGTGGAGAAGAGTTGAAAAGATCATATTTTTTACTTCTACCTAATACTGATTTATATATAGGAACAGGAAGTTATGTTGATAAAACAATTTACTATAAACTAAAAAAAATAAAAATTGCTTTTGGTGCAATGATTTTACTAATAATTCTATTCTCTATCCCTGTTTTATTTGCATTATTAATTGTTTTAAAAAGAAATAAAGAGCTTTCAAAACAGATTGATGAGAATATAAATCTTCAAAAAATAATAGAGACAGAAAAAGAGCATTTTAAAACAATTTTTCACTCAATTGGTGATGCTGTAATTGCAACAGATATTAATTTAGAGATTATTCAGATGAATAATGTTGCTGAGAAACTTACTGGTTATCAGTTTGGGGAGATAAAAGGGAAAAAACTGGAGGATATTTTTAAAATTATCAACTCTGAAACTGGGGAAATTTGTGAAAATCCAGCAAAAAAAGTTTTAGATAGTGGTTTAGTTGTTGGTTTAGCAAATCATACACAACTTATATCAAAAACTGGTGAAAAATATCATATTTCAGATAGTGGAGCCCCAATTAAAAATTGGGAGGGAGAGATAAATGGAGTTGTTCTTGTTTTTAGAGATGTTACAATTGAGTATAATCTTCAAAAAGAGGCTGAGGAAAAAGATGCTGTTTTTAAAACTATTTTTGAAAAATCTCCATTTACAATAACAATAAGTGATGCCAATACAGGAAAATATCTTTTGCTTAACCCCTCTTTTGAAAAAAATTCAGATATCTCAATCTCTGAAGCATTAGGAAAAACAACAAAAGAGTTAGGTCGAGTTATAACTGAAAGCGATAGTGAGATTGAGATTTTAGAGACAATTAAAAATTATGGTTTTATAGAGAATAAACCTGCAAAAATAAAAACCTCCTCTGGTTATATTAAAGATATATATTTCTCTGCATATATTATTAAATATTTAGGAAAAGATGCAATATTAAGTATATCTGTTGATGTTTCAGAGATTAAAAAACTTCAACAACAGCTTCATCATGCACAAAAAATGGATGCAATTGGTCAACTTTCTGGTGGAGTTGCACATGATTTTAATAATATGCTTGGTGGAATTTTAGGTGCAGCAGAGTTATTAGAGCTTGAGGGAAATCTTAATGAAAGTCAAAGAAAATATTTAGAGATAATTATTAAAGCTGGTGGACATGCTTCTAATTTAGTTTCAAAACTATTAACTTTTGCAAGAAAAGGAAAAGTTGAATCAACTCCTGTAAATATTCATAAATCAATTGAGAGCTGTGTTGAGATTTTAAAAAGAACTATTGATAAAAAGATATCTATTAATCTTCTATTAAACTCAACAAACTACACAATAATTGGTGATAATAGTCAAATTATGAATATTTTTTTGAATTTAGGAATAAACTCTTCACATGCAATGCAAAATGGTGGAAAATTAAATTATTCAACAAGAGCTATCTATTTAGAAAAACCATTCTGTGATGCAAGTCCATTTGATTTAACTGAGGGAGATTATATTCTTATTGAAGTAGAGGATAGTGGTTGTGGAATTTCAATGGAGAATATTGAAAAAATATTTGATCCATTTTTTACAACAAAAGAGCAGGGAAAAGGAACTGGTTTAGGATTAGCTGCTGTTTATGGCTCAATTATTCAACATAAAGGAGCTATAACAGTTTATAGTGAAATTAATAAAGGTACAACCTTTCATATATATCTTCCTCTTGCAGAAAAAACAGTTGAGTATGGAGAAAACTCCCCTATTTTAAAAAGAGGTAGTGGAGTTATTTTAGTTGTTGATGATGAGGAGATTATTAGAATAACAGCAAAAGCTATGCTTGAATATATGGGATATCAAGTTATAACAGCAATAGATGGGTTAGAAGGAATTGATGTATATAAACGTAATCAGAATATTATTTCTCTTGTTATTTTAGATATGATAATGCCTAAAATGAGTGGAGAGGATTGTTTTTATAAATTAAAGGATATCAATCCAAATATAAAAGTTATTTTATCTTCAGGATTTTCAAGAGAGGCTGATATAAAAAAAATGTTAAATGATGGTTTAAAAGGATTTATGAAAAAACCATTTCATAGTGCAGATTTAAGTGATATAATCTCAAATGTTATAAGTGGAAAATATAATGGGTAATGAAATATTAATTACAAATAAATTAACAAAACGATTTAAAAATATTTTAGCTGTTGATTCTTTAGATTTAGTTGTTGAAAAGGGTGATGTTTTTGGTATTTTAGGTCCAAATGGTAGTGGAAAATCAACAACTTTAGGAATGATTTTAGGTGTATTATCTCCAACTAGTGGTGATTTTTCTTGGTTTAATCAGGGAAACTCTAATAAACTAAGAAAAAAAATTGGTGCAACTATTGAAAGACCTCTTTTTTATCCATACATGAGTGGTGAAAAAAATTTAGAGATTACATCAATGATTAAAGAGTGTGATAAAAAGAATATTGATAAAGTTTTAGAAATTGTAGAGCTATATGAGAGAAAACATGATCCTTTTAGTACATATTCACTAGGAATGAAGCAACGATTATCAATTGCATCTGCATTGCTTTCAGATCCAGATGTTTTAATTCTTGATGAACCAACAAATGGATTAGATCCTCAAGGAATTGCTGATATTAGAGTGTTAATAAAAAATATTGCCATTAGTGGAAAAACAATAATATTAGCAAGTCATTTGCTTGATGAGGTTCAGAAAGTATGCAACTCTTTTTGTGTTTTAAAAAAAGGAAAATTGATTCATAAAGGTTATGTTAGTGATAATTTTTCAAATACAACAACAATTGAGATTGATTCAAATAGTAGAGATAAGTTAAAAAAACTTTTATCTCAATTTAATATGATAGAGAATATAGAGGATGGTGAAGAGTTTTTTTTAATAAAAGCATCAAAAAATATATCTATATTTGATTTAAATAGTTTTTTGGTTGAGAATGGGGTTATTGTTACACATCTTAATCAAAAAAAACAGTCTTTAGAGGAGCAATTTTTAGCTATATTAGCTGAAAAAAACTGATTTTTTATATATTATTTTTGGAAAAATTATGAATTTAATAAAACTAGAGTTTAAAAAACTGCAACCAACAAGATATTTTAAAGTATTAACAACTCTTTGGTTATTGGCATTTATATCATTACCACTATTTTATTACTCTTTTTTAAAAATTATTGAGAAACATAGAATGCTTAATACTGGCCCATTATCTCCAACAAATTGGCCAGTTTTTCAATTTAGTGATGTTTGGTTAAACATAACATATTTTTATAAATTTATATCAATTTTTCTATCTTTTCTTATTATTATTACAATTACAAGAGAGTTTAGATATGGAACAGTAAGGCAAAACATTGTTGATGGAATGAGTCGAACCCAATTTTGGTTGTCAAAATTTTATTTATTGCTATTTTTTGCCTCAATTGCAACTCTTTTAATTTTTTTTCTAGGACTTTTTTTAGGATTTAAAAACTCTCCAAATAGTAATGATATTTTTTTAACAATATATTTTGTTCCAACCTATATGTTACATCTTATTCATATATTATCATTTGCCTTTTTCCTATCGTTTTTAATATCCTCATCTGGAATTGTAATTTCATTAATGATTTTCTGGATATATATTATTGAGCCAATTATATTTGCTGTATTAAAACATGCATTTGGATATAAGAGTTTTGTTGAGTATTTACCAATGGAATCAAATTGGAATCTTTTAAAATTTCCACTTGAGAAATATGTTTTTATTGGTGAAAAAGTCTCAACAACATCATTGGAGTATTTAATTGCAATATCTTGGATTCTATTTTTTCTTTTTACTAGTTTTTATATTTTTAAAAAAAGAGAATTATAATGAAAAATTATATTAACAATCTACTCTATTTGAAATCTAAAAACAGATTTTTTATCTGGTAAAATCTCTATGTTTTGTGTTTTAGAGAATCCAAAAGCATCATTGGTTATTTTTAAAATATGTTTACCTGCCTCTAATTTATAGTTTTTTATAGAGACCTCATCAACTAATTTACCATCAATATATATTGATGCATAAGGGATAACATGAATATCAACTGTTCCAAAACCATCAATTTTATCTGTTTTTGTTGTTTTTAAACTATCTTTTACTTTTTCTATTTTTTTAGGAGTTGTTTTATCTCTATTTTTATCTAAATCAATTTTATTTATATCATTTTTTTTCTCTTTTATATTCTCATTTTTTGTTGTTTGGATTTTATCTATATTTTCAATTTTTTTTTCCACCATATCACTGTTTTTAGAGAATTCAAACTCATCCTCTCCAATATTTTCTGTATCATCAATAACTTTAGGTCTAATTTCAATTGGTTTATTATCATTAATAAGTTGATTTTGTCTAAGTTGAGTATTAAAAATAGGATTACTATTATTTTTAGATGGAGATGTGTTAAAAAGAGAGAATGTTATAACAAAAAGATCAATTACAATAAATGCAATTATAGAGTATTTTATTATGTTATTTGTGATTTTGGGTTTGAAAAAACGATAATCTGAGTGTTTTTCAACAACACTTGCAATATTCTCTATAAAATCAACATCATCAGGTCTTACAGTTTGAACAAGATAACGACTAAATGATATTTGAGTTGATATTGAGTGTTTAAGAGCAAGAATATCTCTTTGTACCTCATAGGATGTTTGATATCTTCTTTCTCTATTATTTTCTAAAAGCTTATATAGAATTTTTAAAATATCTTTAGGAACAGAACGAAAATTCTCTATTGGATTAAATTTCCCTTGAAGAATATTTTGTTGAGTTTGAACTTGACTTTTATCTCTAAATGGATGTTGATTTGCTAACAACTCATAAAAAATAACTCCAAGAGCAAAAAGATCAACTCGTCCATCAAGTTCAGGAAGAAGCTTTAGCTGTTCAGGGCTTAAATATGATGGCTTTCCTTTTATCTCTCCAAATGTTGTAACCTCTAATTTATCCTCAAATTGAGCAATTCCAAAATCACCTATCTTTACATCACCATGAATAGATAAAAGTATGTTTTTAGGAGTAAAATCTCTATGAATTATTTTTAATGGATTCCCTTTTTCATCTCTACGATTATGATAATAGTTCATTCCATTTAAAAGCTCATTAAGAATATATAAAACATGTTCAATTGGAATATATGTCTGCTTTATTATATGTTCATTCATAAAAATTCGAAGATCTGAGCCTTTTATATACTCCATTAAAATATATAGATTCCCCTTCTCTTCAAAAAAATCATAAACTTGAACAATATTAGAGTGATTTAATTTTGATGTAACAGAGGCCTCATCAACAAACATCTTTAAAAATCTTTGATTATTAAAGTGCTCATTTAAGATTTTTTTTACAACCAACTCTTTTTTAAAACCATAATCACCCTTCAAAAATGCACGATAAACCTCTGCCATTCCACCTTGACCAATTTTATCTAAAAACTCTAATCTATCAAGCATTTTTACCTCAAAATAAAAAAGTAGCAGAGATATTATAATAACATATTAACAAACTAAAAAAAAGTAAACATTATTGAAGATTTTGCTATGTTTATCATATTGTATAACTTAAAAAATGTTCTACAAAAAGCTCTATTAAAAAATAGATGATACACCCAAGAGAAAATTTAAATATAGAGTCATATTTTCCCCTAAATCCTCACCAAAAAGATATGGTTTTAACTCTGTTTGGAAAATAGCAGAGAATTTTTCTGCTATTTTATAGGTTACTCCACCTCCAAACCTTAAACCAAAAGCCATATCAGGTAATACCATTAATTCAAATCCTGCAAGAGCAAAATAGTTTACTATTTTTGATGAGGATTCAACTTTTAGGTATGCTCCTGGAAAGTAGGCAAGTCTAACCTCAAACTCCATTCCGTTTGATATTCCCCAAAAAAAAGATCTATTTTCATCAACAATAATATTTATATCATTTTGAATATATGTTCTTGTTCTAATTGTGTTAACTTGATTATAGCCTTTTAAAAAATTAACACCAGTTCCAAGTTTAATATCTGGTTCAATATTTAGATATTGACCCAAAAGAGGGATATTAATAAAACATAAAATTATAAAAATATATTTCAACATGAATCCCCCTTTAATAATGTTAATAGAATGTAACTATTTTTTAAAGGCTGTTATAAATGGAATATCCATCCATTTATGAAATCCAGGAAGATGATAAATCTCCGAAAATTCAGCCTCTTCGAGCATTTGAAGATAGTTTCCTTCAAGACCATCCTCTACAAAAAAAGGATTAGGAATATAATTTATAAGATTCCATACTTTTTTCAAACCATACTGTTTATTTGGATCTATAATTATTAATTTTCCATGAGGTTTTAAAACTCTAAAAACCTCTTTTAAAACTGTTGGTTTGATAGTTTGTGGAATATAACTTAATAAAAATGATGCAACCACACTATCAAATGTTTCATCGTCAAAAGGTAGATTTTCTGCAGAAGATTGTTTGAAAATAGCCTCTGATAATCCCACTTTTCTTTTTTTTTCACACTCTGCTATCATTGCTTCTGAAGCATCAATACCAAATATTTTGGATTGAGGATGAGCTTTTTGCATAAAAATTGATAGAGAGCCTGTTCCACAACCTAAATCTAAAACAGTTTCACCATTTTTCATATCTGTTTGTAGCATCAATTGTTTATAAAAAGAGTCATTAAATGGAAGTAGTTTTTGCATAACTAAGTCATAAAAATTTATTCTCAATGCTGGATGTAAAAGCCATCCATTAACTCTACTTTCATATTTTTTTTGAAATCTCCAACTCATAAATCACCTCCAATCTCTATTTTTAAAACCAATAATATCATATCCCTCCTCAAGCTCTTTTTTTAGTTTTTTATTTTTTGAATCCAATTTAAGAGCATTTTGAAGATATAGAATCCCTTTAGAATCTTTATATTCAAAAACCAATATTTTTCCAACATAATAACTCAATTTTTTATTCTCAAATACATTAAAACCACCTTTTTGAATTTTTTGAATTACACTATCATAACTCTTCATAAGATATTCTAAATCAATCTCTAATAAAAGTGTAGCTTTTTCTGAAAATATTCCCAAATTCTCTAACAATTTCTTATTGATAAATTTATCAAAATCAAAATCATTACTATTTTTTATCTCTACAATAGAGTCTGTTTGATAAATATCTTTACTATTCATATTTTTTTGAGGGGGTTTTTGAATCTCTTTGAAGCTTTTAAAAAGCCGATATCCCTTTTGTATATTACCAATCTCAATATTTAGTTTAATATCAAAGTAGAGTTGAAAAAAATCTTTTATTTTTATTATATGTTGCCTCTTTTTTAGATAAAACCAGAGTCTAAAAAGATTTTTTTCATTAAAATGAAACATGATAATAAGAGATAGTGAAAACTCAAAAGAGATCATTTTTTTTATAAATTGAACACCTTTATGTTTTGCATCATATCTTATATAAAAAAGTAATCCAAGTGTTAAATCTTTTATGAATGAGCTTGGTTGGTTATAGAGTATCTCTACTGCTTTTTGATTCTCCTCTAAAAGTAGCCAAAGAATAGCCTCAATTTCTCGAGATTGAACTAAAATTTTAATAGGAATCTCTTTTAGTATTGTTAATAGATAGTTATTAAAGAAACTCTCATCAATTTCACCTGTTTCAAACATTGATATATTATTAAAATCTGATTCATTTGATATTTTTTGTAAGAAACTTATTTTTTCACCACTTTTTTTATAAAAAAAATTAAATCCGTTTTTAAAATTTTTAAGTTTTTCAAAATCTGAATTTTGTAAAACTTGATATATTTTTGAATACTCTTTAAGAGATAGTAGTGTTTTTATATAGAATATATAATAATCCTCATTTTTATCAATAATAGGTTCTATTAAATTTAAGGCTTTTTTAAAATCTTTTTGCTGAAAATGATTTTTTGCTGTTATAAACACTATTTTGGGTGATTCAAATAGTTGCTTTTTAAGAAAATCTGGTATTTTTTTTAAAAAGTAATCAAAAACTACTGATAAATCCTCATTTTCAGAGAAAGATATCTCAACAAAAAGCTCTATTGTTTTAAGTTGAAGAGGATTTAGCTCAACTGCTTTTATAATTGCTTTTTTGGCCTCTTTTATTTTTCCAGATAAAAGAAGTATTTCTGCACCAATTTGCCAAATTAAATCATTATTGGGAAGCTCTTTTTTAGCTTTTTGAAAATATTTCTCAGCCTCATTATAGTTTTTTTTCTTCATAAAAAAAAGAGCCATCATTATTGCAAAATGTGGTGTTGAGCCATTTTTTTCAAGAATCTCAACTATCTCATTTTGAAAAAAAATATTGTCAGAAAAAACAAGTTTTTCAAGAATATATTGAAATATTAATGGATCTCCCTCTTTTACATAGAGTTGAGATAGCTTTTTTATAAAACTTCTCTCCTTTTTTGAAGAGAAGAAAAAATCCTCCTCATCAATAATCTCTGCAAGTTGAACAATTTGTAAAAGTGTTGGAGTAAATGGTTCTATATTTTTTGGATATTTAATTTCACTCAATATATCTGAAACAGTTTTTGTATAAAAATCTTTTAATTCTGCAAAATTGTAAAGATAGTTCCAATTAAGTATTTTACTATCTCTATCTTTTGATATTAGTGATAGTTTTATTGTTAACATATTCCCTCTTATTTTAACAGAGAAAATAATTATAAAATCTAACTCTAAATTTTCAGAATTTTCCCAAAAACTATCAATACTTGAATCTAAATATCCCTTCTCTGTTATAAAATTCTCTGGTTCAAATATTTTAACCATATATGCCTGAATTTTAGGAATTGAGTTTATTGAAAAATATAGATATTTTGCAATAGATTTTGAAAGAGAGGATATTTTTAAAGTAGTATTACCATTTTTATTTAAATTTTCATCAAAATCACTATTTTCTGAATCTTTTTTTTCATAAATAGAGACTATTTTAGGAATACTATTTTTATTACTTAAATCACTAAAAGAGATATATTGATTGAGATTGTTTGTATACGGAAGAAATATCCCGATTTTGATTCTGGAGGGACTCATTTTTGGTAATCAAGAGGATCATCAACAATAAGATTAATCTCATTCTCCTTTCCAATATCACACTGATTACAAAAACTAACAAATTCACTAAATTTATTATCAAAAAGAACTGATGATAAAAAGTCTGAAACTGTTTGAATAGCTCCAAAACTTTTAAAATAGTATTTTAAATGTTCTAATGCACTATTTTTTACATTTAAATCTCTATTCATTAAAACATAAGGAGGCTCATTCTCCTGTTTCAGGGGTGCATTTGTAATAACATAAGAGAATATAAAACGTGGTCCAAACTTTGGAGATATAAGATATCCTTTTGGATGAACAACACCAAGATAGGAGTTTGTAAAAATAGCATCCTCTCTTAAATTTCCAAAAAAACCCTTTGATATTGAACCCTGAGGAACACCCCAATAACCATATTTCTCTAATGATTTTATTATAAAATAGTCAATATCTGTTTTTTGCTCTCTTATCTCTTTATAAATATCTTTGATTTGATGAATTCTTAATGAGAAAACCTCTCTTGGAATAGGGATAAGATAGGCAATAATTGCCCGAGCCTCTTTTTTAAAACGATTATCTTTTTTTATTGTTGGAATCTGATTTGCCCATTTTTCACCAAATTTTTTGGAGATAAACTCTCTCTCTTTTGAGATAAAGAATGAGTTATCTATTGGGAAATGACTCCACTCTAGTTGATGGTTCAACGAGATATTTTTGTTAATCTCCTCTGAAAGATGATGCATTCCAACTGGCTTATATTTTTTATTGGAGAACTCTTTTAAGTCCCCAAGCATTTTGTCTTTCCAATTATTGGGATCGATTGAAACTTGCATTTATACCTCTGAGTTTTCAGGAAAGTATTTTTATTTGATAGTTATTAATTCTCTTTTTTCTCAATATCTTTTTTATTTTCAACAGGTTTTTGGGCATCTTTTTTAAGAGCTTCTGTTGTTGTTGCACTACTTTTTTTAGCACTAATTCCCTCAAGTGAGGATTTTTTAATTGTTGAGAACTGAACAAGAACAACAGCAAGAACAATGAATATACCAGCTAAAATAGCTGTTAATTTATTTAAAAATTGACCAGCTCCACCTCCACCAAAAACAGAACCTGTTGATGATGAACCAGAGATTGCTCCCATTCCACCTTTTCCTGATTGAAGAAGAATAACAATAGACATCACTATTGTAACAATCACATAGATAATTTGAAAAAAAGTTTCCATTAAGAATCCTCCAAGTAAACATAGAGCAGAATATATAACATAAAAAAAATGTTTTTTCAATGTTAAAAAGGTTTTAGAAATATAAATAGTTGAATGAAAAGGGATTTTTCCATAAAAGATAAAAAAAAACTATTAAATAGTTTCATTTTTAAAATAAGTGATTATAATGTCTCTAATTTTTTAGGAGATATTATGGAGCATATAGTAATTATTGGTGCTGGACCAGGTGGATATCATACAGCAATACGTGCAGCCCAAAAAGGATTTCAGGTTACTTTAGTAGAAAAAGAGAGAGTTGGAGGGGTTTGCCTTAATGTTGGTTGCATTCCAACAAAGGCTCTCTATCGTGTTGCAAAAGGACTACTCGATTTAAATGAGAAAAATAGCTCTTTTGGAATACAGACAGAGGGAATGAGTTTTGATTTTTCTCAAACACAAAAAAGAAAAGATGATATTGTAAATCAAATGGTTAACTCTGTAAATCAACTTTTAAAAAAGCATCAAATAAGAGTTATTGAGGGGAAAGCATCATTGAAACCAGATTTAGTTGTTGTAAATAGTGAGGAGATTAAATATGACCATCTAATTATTGCAACAGGTTCATCCCCTCTTGAGCTACCATTTTTTAATATAGATCATAAAAATATATTAGACTCAACAGATCTATTAAATATTGATAAAGTTCCTAGCTCTCTAATTATTTTAGGTGGCGGAGTTATGGGAGTTGAGTTTGCAACTATTTTTAGTGCATTTGGAAGTAAAGTGACTATTGTTGAGCTTGAAAAACAGATTTTACCATCTGTTGATAAACTTGTTGCAACTCAACTTGCAAAAATATTGAAATTGAGGGGTATTGAGATTATAACAGGGGTCAAAGCATCCAAAATAGGATTTGATTCTGATGGAGCATATTTTGAGTTAGATGGAGGAAAAACTCTAAAAGCAGAAAAAGCATTAATATCAATTGGAAGAAAATACAACTCTGATATTGAAGGGATTGAGAGTTGTGGAATTGAGTTGACAGATAAAAAAGCAATTAAAGTTGATCAAAATCAGAGAACATCCAACTCTAAAATTTTTGCAATAGGTGATGTAACTGGTGGAATGTTATTAGCTCATGTTGCCTCTTATGAGGGAGAGAGAGCATTAAAGGCAATTATGAATGAGGAAAATGAGGAGTATCAAGAGATTCCTGCTGCTATTTTCTCTATTCCAGAGGTTGCATCTGTTGGAAAAACCTCTCAAAATAGTTCAGAAAAACTACAAAAAGGTATGTTCTCTTATGGTGCAAATGGTAAAGCAATGGCTCTTTCAGAGGAGGAGGGTTTGCTTCTTGTTTATGCTGATGAGAACGATTATCTTGCTGGTGCAACGATTATGGGGGCAGAGGCATCCAATTTAATTCAGATTGTTAAGGTTGCTCTTAGAAACAGAATGAGACTTTCAGATTTCGTTTCAACTGTATTTCCTCACCCAACTCTCAGTGAGGTTGTTCTTGAGGGGGCAGAGGATATTCATGGTGAAGCAATACATAAATTCTCTCCTAAAAAATAGCTCATTTTACTATTAAAATGCTATTTAAAATTAAATCATCTACTTTTTATATGGTATAATAGAAAAATATTTGACTTTTACCTAATAGAACTTTATCTTAGAAGGGTGTTAGAGGAGGAACTATTGCAGATTATAGCTTTTTTATTGTTGATATCGATTCTTATATTTGCACATGAGTTTGGTCATTTTATATTTGCTAAAATTTTTGGTGTGAAAGTTATTAAATTCTCAATAGGAATGGGTCCAGAGATAATAAAATACCAAGGAAAAGAGACTAAATATACAATATCTCTTTTGCCAATTGGGGGATATGTATCTCTTTTAGGTCATGATCCTACAATAGAGGTGACAGAGGCAGATAGAAATAGATCCCTTCCATCAAAAGCTAATTGGCAACGATTTATAATAATGTTTGCAGGACCTGCATTTAATTTGCTTCTCCCCTTTTTGTTATATTTTATATATGCAATTTTTGATACTCAACATGTTGCCCCTGTTGTTGGTCAAGTTAATATGAATGGTCCAGCAGGTTCAATAGGATTGAAAAGTGGTTATGTTATAACAGAGGTAAATGGAGAGAGAGTTAAATATTGGGAGGATTTTTCAAGAAAAATAAGTAAATTTCCTGGAACTCCTGTCTCAATGAAATTTTTTGATGGTGAAAAAGAGCACTCTGTTATGATTACACCAACAAAAGAGGAGACAAGAGAGAAAATAAGCATTAATAAATATGAAGGAAAAATAGGTGTTACTCCATATAATGACTCTTTTACACTATTTTTCAGCTCAGATAAAGATTTTGTTGTTAAAAGTTTTGATACAATAACTCATATAAATGGGAAAAAAGTTGAAAGTAGAGATCAAATATTATCTTTAAAAGATAAAAATAGTGTTGAAAAATTAACAATACTAAGACCAGAAAGAGTTAATGTGCCTCTTTTAGATTTTTTTACATTAAAAAAAATTGAGCTTGAGAATGTTTCAACAGAGTTTCTATCATCTCTTCTATCTCCAGAGATGGCTGTTTGGTGGGTTCATCCATCATCTGTGGCTCAAAAGGCTGGTTTTAAAATTGGAGATTATATACTATCTATTAATGATCAGATTTTTTCTCATTGGGTTTTTCTTCAAAACTATCTTGATAAACAGAAGGATGATAATGAGTTAACATTTAAAGTTAAACGTGGTGAACAGATTTTAGAGATAAAAACAGCTCAAAGACTTATAAAAGGTGATGAGGTAACAGGAAATCCATATTATGAGTTAGGAATAGTTCCATATTTTATTCCAGAATCAACACCAATGTTAAAAATAGTAACCTCTAATACAGTTATTTCTGACTCAATTTCAGAGATGTGGTATCAAACAAAAACAATGACACAACTTGTTTTTACCGCTATTGTAAAACTTGTTACAGGAAATCTATCATTTAAACATTTAGGTGGACCAATAATGATGTATGAGGCATCTGGACTTGCATTAGAGTATGGCTGGTTATCTCTTTTAAAGCTTATGGCAATATTAAGTATAAATCTTGGATTGTTAAATCTATTACCAATCCCAATGCTTGATGGTGGTCATATTCTTTTCATTCTTGCAGAATCAATAAGAAGAAAACCTGTAAATCAAAGATTTAAAGAGATAACAAGTTTTATTGGTCTTGTTTGTTTAATTCTATTGATGATTCTTGTGTTTAAAAATGATATAGAGAATTTTATATTTAAATAGTTAGTGTTTAAATGTAAATGTTTTATTTATATTATTAAGTTATATGTGTAACTGTATATTTTTTTTATTTAGGAGGTTTTTTTATGAACCCTATTTTTGTAGATTTGGTAACAAAAACTGGTGATTCTGGGAAAATGGATATATGGAGTTTAATGAAAGACTCAAGTGGAATAGTGTTTTTTGTTCTTATTGTCTTGATTCTTTTTAGTATATCAACAATGTTTATTATTGGATACAAATGGTTCTTTCTGAAAAAAGCTAAACAGGAGAGTGAGCAGTTTTTAGCGATTTTCTGGAAAGAGAGAGCTCTTGATATTGCCTATAAAGAGGCAAAAGAGGCAACTAGTTCACCTGTTGCAAATGTTTTTGTTCAGGCTTATGAAGAGTTAGAAAAAATTAAAAACAGTGAAGCAAAAAGAAACTCATCTGATATAGATTTTATTGTTAGAACATTAAGAAAAGCGATAACGATGCAGACAAACAGATTAGAATCAATGGTTTCATTTCTTGCAACAATTGGTTCAGCAGCCCCTTTTATTGGTTTATTTGGAACAGTTTGGGGAATAATGAACGCTTTTTTGAATATTGGAGCAAAGCAATCTGTTTCACTTGCAACAGTAGCACCAGGTATTGCAGAGGCACTTATTGCAACAGCAATAGGTCTTGTTGCTGCGATTCCAGCAGTTATTGCATACAATCATTTCTCAAATAAAATAAAAATACAGGTCTCTGAGATGGAGAACTTTGAGAATGATTTCCTAAACATAGTGAAAAGATATATAATAGAGTAACTCTATTCTTAAATAAAAATCATTGAAAAACAGATTCATAAGATATATTATAGGCAGTAATCTGTATTATACCCAGATTTTTAGTTTAATGGGTGTTAAAAAAAAATATATTATAAGGGGTTTATCATGACAAAAAAAGCGATAATATTGTTGAGTGGTGGTTTAGATTCAGCAACCTGTTTAGCAATTGCAAAAGATATGGGTTTTGAGTGTTATGCAATGAGTTTTAGATATGGTCAGAGGCATACAGTTGAGTTAGATGCTGCTAAAAAAGTTGCAGATGCAATGGGAGTAAAAGAGCACATTGTTATAGATATCAATTTAGGAACAATTGGAGGCTCAGCACTTACAGCAGATATAGAGGTTCCAAAGCATCATAAAGTGGAGGATATGGGAAAAGATATCCCAATCACCTATGTTCCTGCAAGAAATACAATATTTTTATCATTTGCACTTGCTTGGGGTGAGGTTCTACATATAAAAGATATATTTATAGGTGTTAATGCCCTCGATTATAGTGGCTATCCAGACTGTAGACCTGAGTATATTGAATCATACGAAAACATGGCAAACTTTGCAACAAAGTTGGGAACAGAGGGGGAGAAGATAAAAATACATACACCATTAATAAGTATGACAAAAGGAGAGATAGTTAAGACTGGAGTTGAGTTAGGAGTTGATTACTCTTTAACACATACTTGCTATGACCCAGATGAGAATGGTCGCTCTTGTGGAGTTTGCGATAGTTGCCTTTTAAGATTAAAAGGATTTGAAGAGTATGGAATGAGAGACCCTATTGATTATATGTAGTTTATAGATGTTTTTAAAAAGATCTTTTTAGTAACTATTCAATAGAAATGGTAAAAAATTAGTAGTAATCTATTTTTTTGATATAACTAATTGATCTAAAGATGCAACACTATTTAGTAAAAGATAAATCATTTTAAGAAGAGATTGTCTATTATTTTTAATTGTTTCATCTGGGTCATTAACTAATATTTTATCAAAAAATCTCTCTAAAACATCAAAACCAGAGAGAGCCCCTTTTAGAAATAAAGAGTATTGTTTCTGTTTTGTATACTCAGTTAAAAGTTGTAAATGCTCTTTATACCAACTATACAACTCTTTTTCCTCATTCTCTTTTAAAACAGACTCTGAAAACTCTGGTAAATCAGAGAATAGTTTATCTTTAAGAATATTTGAGATTCTTTTAACTGAAAAAAGAAGTTGATTTGAAAACTCCTCTTTTTTAAACTCTGTAATATCTTTACAAAGTGTTATAATATCAGCATTTATCACTGTTGTATTAACTGTTGCTGAGTCAACAACATCTGCCTCAAAACTATTTCTAAGATAAAATTTAACTCTCTCTTTAAAAAATAGAACCAATTTTTCAACTAACTGAGAATCCTCTTTTTTAAAGGCTTTTAATGCCTCCTCAAAATATCTTTCAATAGGGAATTGATATCTACTCTCTACTAATATTTTTAAAATACCAAGAGATATTCTTCTTAAGCCAAAAGCATCCTTTCCACCAGTAGGTGCAAGTCCAGCAATAAAGCCACCAACAAGAGTATCAAGTTTATCTGCAAGAGAGAATACAAGTGAAAGTGGTTTATCTGGAACACTATCTTGAACTGTTTTAGGTTGATAATGATTTTTTATTGCATCAGCAATCTCTTCGCCTAATCCAGTTTTTAAAGCATAGTGTGCTCCTGCTATTCCTTGAAGTTCTGGAAATTCAAGAACCATACCTGTTAATAGATCTGCTTTCATAAATGGTGATGATTTATCAATAAGAGTATTCTCTAGTTGAAAATCTAGCATATTATTAAGAGATTTTGCAATATCTGCAACTCTTCTAACTTTATCTCCATAACTTCCTAAAGCTTTTTGAAATAGAACAGAGTCTAATTTTTTGCAAAGAGGCTCTAATCCACGTTTTAAATCCTCTTTATAATAGAATTCAGCATCCTCAAGACGAGCCTTTAAAACTCTTTCATTTCCATGAATAATCTCTGGAGAGATTTTTACAACATTTGCTATACCAATAAAGTGATTTGATAATTCACCATTTTCATCAACTGCATAAAAATATTTTTGATGTTTTTTCATTGTTGATATTAGTAACTCTGATGGTAAATTAAGATATTTTTTATCAAATTCACCAACAAATGGAGTTGGATACTCAACAATATTTACCTGTTCAGTAAGAAGTTCATCATCTATAACTGGAGAGATACCATATTTAGATTTTAAATCATCCATTTGAGATAAAATCATACTCTTTCTCTCTTCAGGTAATGCAATAACCTGAAAATCTTTTAATTTCTGAATATATTCAGATGAGTTATCAATAGTAATCTCAACAGGATTTAATATAAAATGTCCCAATGTTTTATTTGATGCTACTAAATTGTGATATTTAATAGGAACAATTTTATTATCAAATGATACAAGAAGTGAGTGAATTGGCCTTGAGAATGTATAGCTATGTGATGCCCACTTCATAGATTTTTCAAAAGGTATCTTTGTTAGGAGTATCTTCTCAAAAAGCTCTTGTAAAAGTGTTTCAATAGCTCTTCCAGAGATGTTATCATTAAAAAAGATTCTTTCACCTTTTGAATCGATTTGATACTCAATATCATCTAAAGTTTTATTTTTGTTTTTTAAAAAACCTAAAAGTGCTTTTGTTGGATTACCATCAGCATCAAATGCACTATTTTTGTAAGGTCCAAAAACCTGTTCAACTCTATCTGGTTGAGAGTCTGAAACAGCTTTACTATAATAAGCAACTCTTCTTGGGGTGAAAAAAATCTCACCACTTTCAAACTCAATTTGGTTATCTTTAAAAAATAGCTCTGTTTGCTCTTTAATAAACTCTGCAGCTTTATACTGCTCAAATGGTGGAATCTCCTCTGTGTATATCTCAAAAAGTAGCTCTTTCATACTCTCCTCAAAAAAAATCGTGCAATCATAACATAAATTGATATAAATATCAATTATTGGGAATCACTCCACTTAAAATCTTTTCTATTGAACTAAATAGATT
>JAFGXH010000127.1 GCA_016936735.1 bacterium | reverse complement strand
TTTAATATTTTTTTTAATTCAAACATAATAACCCCTTTCAAAATCGAGTTGATTATAAAATAATCTATTTTTTATTGCAAACAATATTATAATAAATAGTTTGCTCTGAATTTTACTTCAAAAAAATATTATTTAGAAAAAAATATATATACAGACTTGAACTATTCCAAATTCAATGATATCTATTTACTGTTTAAAATTTTTAGCTTAAAGGAGAATCTTTTGGATAATAAAAATCAAATTGAATATATAAAACGGGTTAATGACTCTATTGATTATATTGTAAAAAATATGAAAGAGAAGATATCTATAGATGATTTAGCAAAAATATCCTGCTTCTCTAAATTTCATTTTCATAGAATATTTAAATCTGTTATTGGTGAAAATGTATACTCTTTTGTAAAACGGGTAAGACTTCAAAAGGCTGTTTTTCTTATTCTTTATACAAACTATTCATCTATTACAGAAATAGCTTTCGAGTGTGGATTTCCATCAAGCTCTAATTTTGCTTTTGCATTTAAAGAGTATTTTGGAGAGTCTCCAACAGATTTTAAAAATAGCAAGATTTCGATAGAGAATAGCAACTATTCGAAAGATTATCCTAATAAAAATCTCTATATTATAGATATTCCAATTGTGGATGGAGGAAAAATGAGTGTAGAGATTAAAAAATTACCAGAGATGAATGTTGCCTATGTTAGAAACATCGGAAGCTATTTTAATGCAGGAGTTGCTTGGGAAAAACTTTGTAAATGGATGGGTGCAAATGGTTTGATGAGTGAAAAAACTGTTGCAATAGGAATATCTTATGATGACCCAGAGATTACTCCAACAGAAAAACTTCGCTATGATGCCTGTATGACTATTCCAGAGAATACTAAAACTACAGGAGAGGTTGGAACTCAAACAATTGAGGGAGGATTATATGCAGTATACTCTTTTTATGATAAACTAGAGCAACTTGCACCAACTTATAAAAATCTTTATGGTGGTTGGTTGCCTCAAAGTGGTTACCAAGCTGATGATAGAGAGTGTTTAGAGATATATCTTAATGATGTTGCAAATGATCCAGATGGAAAAGCAAAAGTTGAGATATGTATTCCAGTAAAACCACTTTAAAAAAATTCAGTAATCCTACCTAAAATATTTTTGCATCTAAAATTTCATAACTATTAAACATAATTTTAAAATTCTGAATAAAAACTATTTTCTCTTTTTTTATCTCTAATATTTTTTTTAGAATAAAAAAGTTAACTAAAATCACAACTTAAAAAAATTAGAATTGTAATTGAGTTAAAAAATGATTAAAATAGGGAGATATGTTATTGGAGAATATCAATGTTTCAACCAATGTTTTACAAAGATGAAAAAATTTTTATTATTGAAGATAACTCTATTATCACTATTGTTGGTGAAGAGGATGAGGCAGATATAACTGATTATGAATTTCCATTTAAACCAGAGAATCTTTTTTATAAAAATGGTGTTTTTGTTTTCTCTTCAGAGAATAAAATTATCTTTTATGATTATGAAAAAGAGAGTTTATTAAAATCGTTTGATTCTGATAAAAATCAGTTTTATTATGATGAAAGAGGTATTTTTATTCCTCAAAAAAGTGGTGATTCTATTATTATAAAACAGTATAACTCAGATTTTAAAGAGATTAACTCCTTTAGTTTTACTACTCAAGAGTCTCAAGAGCTTTATATTGATGATGAATATTTTATTCTTAATAATCTTTGGGATAATGAGGAGAGTGAAACAGAATCTCCAGAGGGTTCAAGAGGTTTTTATATGGATGGAGATGATTGGATATTTTTTGAGGGAGCTACTCTTCATTATGGTTCTCTATCTAAAGATGAATCTAAATCTGTTATTGTAGATTTTTTTATTAATATGGATGTAACTGTTAAACTAAAAGACTCATCTGTCTATATTTTTGGTAGAGATGGTGAATATACTCAAGATGTTTTTATTCCTCATCTATCATTTCAAAGAGAGAAAAGAAGAGGTGGAATTGAGAAAATTATTGCGATTTTCCTTAAAAGAGGGGTAGATTTAGTAGCTCCAGTTATTTCAGAGTCTGGAAAATATTGGTTTGGTGTGGATGGTGAGGAGTATATTTTTCCTCTTCTTTTAAATCTTAAAACAAGAGAACCAATTGCTGTTTTTAATGATCCATTTAGTTCTACTGCAGAGATAAAAATTGGTGCATCTGATGATTTTTCAAAACTTTTTCTACTAACAGAATCAAAACTTCTTATCTCTTATGAATGGAATGAGGGTGGAATTATAAAAGATTATGAAATATCTCTTTTAAGTGAATAGTTTTTCTTTTCAAACGTTAATTAATAAAGGGTTCATTTAAATATTTTTCAATAAAGTGAAAAATAGAGTCTGTTTATTAAACCGATTTATATTGAATCTTCTAAATATTTTGAGAAAACAGATTCAAATAATATACTATTTATTACTCTTTATAAATAGTTATTAGATATTTATAGCTATTATTGGTTAAGGAGGCTTATGAGGTTTTTAGTTGTACTACTATTGTTTTTAGGAACAATCACTCAACTCTATTCTCAAGAGGACTACTCAAGTGAAGGAGATTATACAGAAGAGGAGCTTAAAGATTTTGTTTTAAGTGATGCAGATACATTAAATAAGGCTATTCTTTACTTGAAAAAAAAATATTTAGATCCTGAATTGATTAAATCGGAAAAAATGTTTGTGGCTGCTCTTAACTATATTGAACGCTCAATTCCTGAAATTATGATATCAACAAATGATAAAGGGACTGAGGTAGAGGTAAAAATAGAGGATGCTGTTCAGAAATTTAGTTTTCAACCATCAGAAACAATTTGGCAAATGGCTCTTAATTTAAGAGATGTTTTTCTATTTATAGAGAAACATATAAAAAAGAAAAAAACTCTTAAAAATGTTGAGTTATCATCTGTTGATGGGATATTATCAACATTAGATCCTCATACAAATCTTTTACGTCCATCTCTTTATACAGAGATGCAGATGAGTAATAGTGGAAGTTTTGGTGGATTAGGAATTGTTATCTCAATGAGAGATGGACAATTAACTGTTGTAAATCCAATTGAGGACTCTCCAGCATATCTTGCAGGAATTCGTTCGAAAGATGTTATTGCAAGAATTAATGATGAATCTACTGTTGGAATGGAGCTATCACAGGCTGTTGATAGAATGAGAGGGGAGGCAGGAACAGAGATAACTATTCATATTATGAGAAAGGGTTGGAAAGAGGCAAAGCCCTTTAAGCTAAAAAGAGCTATAATAAAAATGAAATCTATCACATCTAAACTATTAGATGGAAATATTGCATACGTAAAAATTAGAGGATTTCAGGGAAATACATTTACAGATCTTGTTTCTCATATGGATGCTTTAAAACAGAGATCTAAAAATGAGTTAAGAGGAATTATTCTAGACTTAAGAAATGATCCAGGGGGTCTTCTTGACCAAGCTATAAGAATCTCAGACTATTTTTTAAAAAAAGGTTATATTGTTTCAACTGTTGGGGTTGGAAATAGCTATAGAGAGGATAAAGAGGCTTATGATGATGGAGTTGAACCAGAATATCCTATAATAGTATTAACTAATTCAGGCTCTGCCTCAGCTTCAGAGATTGTTTCTGGTGCATTAAAAACCAATAAAAGAGCTCTTTTACTAGGTCAAAGAACTTTTGGAAAAGGCTCTGTTCAAACAATATTTGAGTTTGAAGATCGTTCTGCACTTAAAATAACAATTGCTCAATATCTTATTGCTTATAATATATCTATTCAAGGTGTTGGAATTGAACCAGATTTAGCAATTACACCAGTTATTTTAACAAAAGATGAGATATCATACTATGATAGTAGTCTATATTATCATGAATCAGATTATGAAACACATCTTTCTGAATCATATAATGAGACTTTAAAAGGTTCCTCTATTTTCTCTCTTAGATATCTTTTTGAAGATAATAGAAGTGAGGAGGAGAAAAAAGAGGAGTTATTATTTAGAGATGATACAAAATTTAAAAACGATTTTGAGATAGAGTTAGCAAAAAAACTTTTATTAAATGCAAAATCATCTAGTTCAGAGGAGTTATTTAAAGAGATTGAACCAACATTAAAAAAAATAAAAGATGAAGAGGATGAAAAAATAACTAAGAAACTGGCTCAATTCAAAGTTGATTGGGCAAAAGGGGAGGAGAATAAATCTCCAAAATTTGATGTTAAGTTTGAAACAAAAGAGGTTATTGCAGGTGAAAAATTGAAAATAACTGCAAAAGTTACAAATACAGGAGATGAAACTCTTTATAGATTGAGAGGAACAACTGAATCAGAGATCTATTTTTTAAGGGGAATTGAGTTTTTGTTTGGTAAAATAGAGCCAGGTAAAACATCCTCTTGGAATGCAGAGATTGCAATTCCTAAAAGTGCAAATACTCAAACAAGTAATTTAGACTTAAAATTCTTTTTAGATGAAAAAGAGTTAAATATAACAGATAGAACTTTTGTAAAAATAAAAGAGTTATCTGCTCCAGATTATGAATTAAGCTACTCTGTTGTAGATCAAAATAAAAATGGAATTATCGAACCAAATGAGAATATATCTCTAAAAGTTAGTATAAAAAATAGTGGTTCAGGTGTTGGAGGAGAGACAAGTTTTGCAATCAAAAATAAAACAAGCAAAGATCTTTTTATTAAAAAAGGGAGATTTGTTTTAGAAAAACAGAGATTCAAACCAAATTTTGTTGCAAAAGAGAGTTTTGATTTCTATATAAAAAATGAGATAAAATCTGGAAAAATCGAGATGGATCTTATTATTTTTGATTCAGATTTAAGAACTTTTAAAAAATTTGATATTGAGATTCCAACAAATCAAAAAGTTGAAAATGTTGTTAAGAAACCAATTGCAATAGATTTTGATAAATCAACACCTCAAAAAATTGGAAAGGGTGAAAATAGTAAAATCTCACTTACAGGGGTTGTAAAAGGGGATATTCAGGATTACTACATCTATACATCAACATTTAAAAAACTTCAGGTTGATTTTGATAAAATATATTTTAAATCTCTTAAAAATAATAAAAAAGAGGATAAATTCACTGTTGATGTTGACTTAAAACCTGGTTTAAATAGAATAACTCTTGTTGCAAGAACATCAGAGACTCTTTTTTCAAGTAAAGAGATTCTTATATTCAATGAAAACTAAAACCAATTAACTAATCTTACATAATTTAAAAAGGTAAAAAAAACTCTTTTTTTCTGTTTTTTTTAAGAACTTTAGAAAAAAAAATAATAAAACAAAATATTAAAACAATAAAAAATATAAATGTGAAATTAATTTGAAGTTTCGGCAAAAATACTATATTATAATCCAAATATTTGGTTGGAGTTGTAATGAGATATTTATCAATATTTATTCTATTTTTCCTAATAATATCTTGTGATGATTCATCTAAAAAAGATGACATTGATATTTGTAAAGATGTTTTATGTTCTGGAAATGGTCTCTGTTCTGATAATAATGGGGTGGCTAAATGTGTTTGTAAAGAGGGATTTTTTGAGCATGAATTAGAGTGTCTCCCATATCCTGAATTGATATGTAATGAAGGAGGTGAAGATCCTATTTCAATAAAATTCACTAATGTTTCATCTGAATATGGCTTTGATTTATTAGGACTGAATTTAACTGGTGGAAATTTAACTGTAACTGATATTGATAATGATAATTGGCCAGATTTTGCGACAACAAAATGGTCTAATGATATTGACTCATCTGAAACAAAAAAGGGATTATATAGATTAATTAGAAATAATAGAGGTTACTCTTTTCAAGATATAACTTGGAGTTCTGGACTATTTAAAAAAAGAGATGGTTTAGAGGGAAGATATGCAAGTTTTGTCACTTTTGGTGATTTTAATAATGATGGTTGTAAAGATGCATTTCTTGGTGTTTATAGTGATCAGGATAATAAAAAAGCAGATAAAAGCGATCTGTTTTTAGGAAAATGTGATGGAACATTTGAGATTTTGCCAGAGGTTAAATTTTCAGCATCAACAAATTATGAGCCAATCACCTCTGCTTTACTTTTAGATTACAATAATGATAGTTATCTTGATATTTTTGTTGCACATCATTATGGAAAATATGGTTATTTAAATACATCAATGGAGGATCTTCTATTTCAGGGTGATGGAGATGGAGGTTTTATTAATATATCTGAAACAGCAGGTGTAAAAACTGAGTCTCCTGATGATAACTCTATTCCATTAGGAACGAGTCATCGACCAAGTTGGGGAGCCTCCGCTTGTGATATTGATAGAGATGGCTTTAGTGATATTTTAGTTGCATCTTATGGGAGACAATTTAATCTTTTCTTTCATAATATAGATGGAGTTTTTAGTAATCAATCTTTAAATAGTGGTATTGCTTCCGATAACAATTTAGACTATTCAGATAACTATATGTTTAGATGTCATTGTACAATTAATCCAAATAATCCAGAGTGTGAGGGTGTTCCAAAAACATCAGGTTGTGACTCAACTCAAACATATTGGAGTGTTGGTTTTGATGATCAACCTTATAGACTTGGTGGAAACACATCCAATATATTATGTGCAGATTTTAATAATGATGGTAAAACAGATTTACTATCAATTGAGCTTGCTCATTGGTATGTTGGAGGAAGTTCAGATAAAACAGAGATACTTTTAAATAATGGTTATCCAGAAAACCCTTTTATTAGACCAGGAATTGATGAAACAGGTTTAACAAGAGAGCATAAAACATCAGATTGGAATGAGGGTGATTTGGGTGGAGTTGTTGCAGATTTTGATAATGATGGTCGAATAGATATTTTTTTAACAAGTTCAGATTACCCAGATACAACCTCTCTTTTATATCAACAACAAAATAATGGAAAATTTTCAGAAATTACAACAGATTCAGGTGCATTACTTCATAGAGCACATGGTGCTGGATTAATAGATTTTGATAGAGATGGAGATTATGATCTTATTGTTGGAACATCTTTAATGAGATGGAGTTCAACTGATAATCCAGCAAAACCTAATGATTCTTATATGTATCTTTTAAGAAATGATACTCCTCAAATACAAAATAGAGTCATGATTCATCTTGAAGGGCTTGGATTCTATCCAAAATCTAATAAAGATGCAATTGGAGCATTAATAACAATAAAAGTTGGAGATAAAATATATACAAGAGAGATAAAAGGCTCTTATGGCCTCTCTGGATTTCAGGATGATCCATTAATGATTATTGGTGTTGGTGAAAACTGTCTTATTGATGAGTTAAAAATAGAGTGGCCAAATAAAAATCATGACTCAGTTATTTTTAATTCTGTTGCAGCAAACTATGTTTTATATATTAAAGAGGGAATGCCAATAAAATATTTAACTCTTGATGAGTATAAAAGTGGAAAAAGAGAGTAAAAATCGTTTTTATACTATAAATCTTCATTAAATAAATAATTAAACTCAATTTATAATTGATTTTTATTAAAAAAATAATATAAAATCAGAACACTAATATTTTAAAGTTGAATTTATAACTTTAAAATACTATTTTATACTACTTTTTATTTTTACCTGTTATATATCTTGATTTTTTATTGAAGGAGAAGGAGGTTTTTATGTTAGAAGAGGTATTTCAATCATTTACAGATGATGCTAATAAGGCTATTGAATCATTAAAACATGCTTTAGGTAAATTGAGAACAGGTCGTGCAAATAGCTCAATCCTTGATGATGTTAGAGTTGATTACTATGGAACTCCAACCCCTATTGTTCAGATGGCAGCAATAAATATACCAGAACCAAGAGTTATCACAATAAAACCTTGGGAAAAAAATATGTTAGCTAAAATAGAGAAAGCAATTTTAGCTTCAGATTTAGGACTTAATCCAAATAATAATGGGGATTTTATAATATTAACTTTACCACAACTTACAGAGGAGAGAAGAAGAGATCTTGTTAAATCTGCAAAAAAAATTGGTGAAGATATAAAAGTTTCACTAAGAGGTCATCGTCATTCTGCTCTTGATATGTTAAAGGATTTAGAAAAAGAGAAAGATATTTCTGAAGATGACCACAAAAAAGGAAGAGATAGAATTCAAGATTTGATTAATGATTACTCAAAAAATGTTGATGATATTATAAAAATAAAAGAGGAAGAGATATTAAAAGTATGAACAAATTAAAACATCTTGCTATTATTATGGATGGAAATGGACGATGGGCTCAAAAAAACTCTCTTCCAAGAACAGAAGGACATAGAAAAGGTGCCTCTGTTGTTCGAGAGATTGTTACTCATTGTAGAGAAATTGGGATAGAAGCCTTGACTTTATATGCTTTTTCAGAGGAGAATTGGGGAAGACCTAAAGATGAGGTTTCTGCCTTAATGGAGCTTCTTCTTGAGTTTATGACAAAAGAGCGTATTACAATGTTAGAGAATAATATCCATTTTAATCCAATAGGAACTCTTGAAAAACTACCAGATTTTTTAAAAAAAACACTTTTTGATTTAGAAAAAGAGACATCTGTAAACGCTATAATGGATTTGAATATTGCATTAAGTTACTCTGGAAGGCAGGATATTCTTAATGCTATAAAAAAAACTATTTCTCAAATTAATTTTGATATGAGTTTTATAGATGAGGCTATGTTTTCAAAAAATCTCTCTACCCATAGTTGTGGAGGAGATGTAGATTTATTAATAAGAACTGGTGGTGATTTTAGAATAAGTAATTTTCTTTTATGGGAATCTGCTTATGCAGAGCTTTTTTTTGAAAAAAAGCTTTGGCCAGAGTTTACATCAGATGATTTAGATAGTATTATTCAAAACTTTTCTCAAAGAGATAGGCGTTTTGGTCTAGTAAAAAATCTTTAGCATAAAAAATTTATAATAACATTATTTGTTTCGGAAAGAGTCCTAATTTTCTCAAAAATCGATTCTGTATATCTAAATGTAATTGGAGATTTTGGTGATAGTTTTACAAATGAGTTATATTTTTCAATAAAAACTTTAAATGAGTAGGATGTTTTTCCATTTGAAGTGTTAAAAAATATATCCTCCAAAGATTTTAAAAAAATATCATCAATATTTTTTATTGATAATTCAATATTAATATGTTTTATCTCCTCTCTAAAAAGCTCAAGCTCAACAATATCTTGAAGAGCAAATTGATAAATGGTCTCATTATCATCATCATTTGAATTTCCTCTTCTATCCTCTCTTATCTCTCCTTTAAAAATATATGGAGTCTCTAAATTCCCACTAAATATATGATAAAATTTCTCAAATTGTGATGGAAAACAGGTTACTGATATTGAATTAGTATGATCCTCTATTGTAAAACTTGCCATCTGTTTTTTACTTTGAGTCGTTATTATTTTAAAATTATCAATAATTCCTAAAATTTGAATACTATTTCCAGTTTTTCCATCTTCTAAATGAGATTCAATTGTTTCAAACCCATATCTTTCAAACTCATTAAAAAATCTACATATTGGATGACCAGATATATAAAATCCAATAATCTCTTTTTCAAATTTTAATCTAATCTCCTCCATCCAAGGAATTGAATTTTTTATTTCAAATGTTAAATCTTCACTTTCATTTGAACCACCAAATAGTGATTTTAATCCAGATTTTTTATGTTTTAACTCATTTTGAGCAGAAAGAATTGCATCATCAACAGAGTTAAATAGGGATGCTCTGTTTTCATATAGAGAATCAAAAACTCCTGCTTTTATTAAAGATTCAACAACTTTTTTATTAACTTTTCTACCATCAACCCTTTTCATAAAATCATAAAAAGATAAAAAAGCCCCATTTGCCTCTCTCTCCTCAATAATATTCTCAAGAGCTGCATCTCCAACACCCTTAATTCCACCAAGACCAAATATTATCTCTCTATTTTCAACTGTAAAATCCTGAAAAGATTTATTAATATCTGGAGGAATAATGGTTAATCCCTCCTCTTTTGCTGAGATTATGTGTTTTACAACTTTTGTATTATCACTTGCCTCAAGAGATAACATTGCAGCCATAAACTCTGCAGGATGATAATATTTTAAATAGGCTGTTTGAAATGATACATAGGCATAACATGCTGAATGAGATTTATTAAAAGCATATTTCGCAAAAGCCTCCCAATCCTGCCATATTTTTTTACTCACCTCTTCAGAGATTCCATGATTTTCAGAACACCCTTTTACAAATTTTGGGAATAGTTTATTAAGAAGATCTATATTTTTCTTCCCCATTGCTTTTCTTAGTGTATCAGCCTCACCCCTTGTAAAACCTGCCATTTTTCTCGAAAGAAGCATAACCTGTTCTTGATAAACAGTGATTCCATAAGTCTCTTTTAAATACTCCTCCATACTAGAGTGATCATAAGTTATTGCCTCTTTTCCATGCTTTCTTGCAATATAATTTGGGATATATTCCATAGGACCTGGTCGATATAGAGCATTCATAGCAATAATATCCTCAAATCTATCAGGCTTAAGCTCTTTTAGATATTTTTTCATTCCAGCAGATTCAAACTGAAATATTCCATCAGTGCTCCCTTGGCTATAGATTTTATAAACATCTTTATCATTAAGAGAGATTTTTGATATATCAAGCTGTTTCTCTTTGGGAACATTTTTATTAACATATGATAGTGCTTTATCAATAACAGTTAATGTTTTAAGTCCAAGAAAGTCAAATTTAACTAATCCAACCTCCTCAACATTATTTTTCTCAAACTGTGTTACTAAAAATCCATCATTACCAATAAAAACAGGTGTATAGTTCCATAAATCTTTATTTCCAATAACAATTCCTGCAGCATGAACTCCAGCCTGCCTATAAAGCCCCTCAAGAGCCATTCCAATCTCAATAATCTGTTTATAATCACCATTATTGGCAATAGCCTCATTTATTTTTGGATTTCTTTCAAGTGCTTTATTTAAATCTATATCTAAATCATCAGGAATCATTTTAGCAAGTTGATCAACCTCTTTAAGGGGAATCTCTAATACTCTACCAACATCTCGAATAACACTTTTGGCTTTTAATTGGCTAAAATTGGCAATCTGTGCAACTCTAAATTCACCATATTTTCGTTTAACATAGTCAATAACAATTCCACGTTTATCCTGACAAAAATCGATATCAAAATCGGGCATTGATACTCTATCTGGGTTTAAAAATCTTTCAAAAAGAAGATCTAAAGGAATAGGATTTAAATCTGTGATTCTCATTGAGTATGCAACTAAACTTCCTGCTCCTGAACCACGACCAGGACCAACAGGAACATCATTATCTTTTGCGTATTTTATAAAATCCCATACAATTAAGAAATATCCTTGAAAACCCATTTGGTTTATAACATCAATTTCAAACTGTAATCTCTCTTCGTATACTTTTTGTGTTTCAATATCTAAATTCTCTATATCATTAAATCGCTCTTTTAAACCCTCTCGTGCAACATACTCAAAGTAGCTTTTTACATCATAACCATCTGGAACAGGAAAATCTGGAAGATAGTAAACTCCTGTCTCAATATCAACATTACACATCTCTGCAATTTTTACTGTATTTTCAATAGCCTCAGGAGCATAATGAAAAACCTCTTTTATCTCTTTGGGTGAGCGAATATAGTAGGCATCTGTATCATGTCTTTTAGGAGCAGATATAGTCTGTTTCATCTGAATTTTCATTAAAATATCATGAGCTTTTGCATGCTCTTGAAGAATATAATGGGAGTCATTTGTTGCGACAAGAGGAATTCCTGTTGTTTTTGATATCTCAAGAAGTGCCTCATTTACAATTTTTTGCTCAGGAAGCCCATTCTCCTGTATCTCTAGATAGAATGAGTCCTCCTCAAAAATATCTTTATACTCAAGTGCTAATCTAATGGCTTCTGAACGACTACCCTCTATAATCTCTTTAGCTAACTCTCCACCAAGACAGGCTGTTAATCCTATTAATCCTTTTGAGTACTCTCTCAAAACCTCTTTATCAATTCTTGGTTTATAGTAAAATCCCTCAAGATATCCAATACTAACAAGATGCATTAAATTTCTAAAACCCTCACTGTTTTTTGCAAGAAGTATGAGATGATATGAATCTTTGGTCTCTTTAGTAAGTCGTCCCTTTTTTGATATATATGTTTCACAACCAATTATAGGTTTTATTCCCCCTTTTTTTGCTGCTTTATAAAATTCCAAAACACCATGCATATTTCCATGATCTGTAACTGCAACAGAATCCATTCCTAACGCTTTTATTCTTGGTATAAGCTCTTTTATTTTAATTGCACCATCTAAAAATGAGTATTGACTATGTAGATGAAGATGAACAAATTCTCCCATTTAATCTCCCTTTTTTGTAGGATTAAAGTATTATTTATTTGAATTTTAAAAAATTCTAAATTTAAAAAATATAAATAACTCTTTCTTATAATTTTTTTTGCTTTTTTATAATATTCAAAAAACAGTACTGTTTTTTGAATGGTTATTATATTATATAAATCTCAATTTCTCAATAGATTTTAAAGATTCTAATTTGAAAATTTATGAACCGATTTGATAAAACTCTTTAT
>JAFGXH010000126.1 GCA_016936735.1 bacterium | reverse complement strand
TAATCCCCTCTCTTTAGTAAAGAGAGGGGAAAATTTACGAAGTAAATAGGGGTGAGTTCTAAAAAAATATTAAAAAAATTTTTCTGCTAAATAGTTACAAAAATATCAACATAAATTTCATCCAACTATGTTTTTTTCAATATTTTTGCAGTTGGATATTTTCAGACTACAAAAAAGTTAATAATTTTATACCTTGATATTTTCAGACTATGTTTTTTTCAATAATTTTATAGTTGGATATTTTTCAAACTACAAAAAAGTTAATAATTTTATACCTTGATATTTTCAGGCTATATTTTTTTCAATATTTTTGCAGTTGGATATTTTTTTAGCACAATTTTTATACAAATTAATAATAATTTGCTTGTAAAAAAATATAAAAAACATCAACAATTAAGATATTAAATTAACATTGTAAAAAAGGTAAAAACAGAATAGATATTAGAAAACAAGATCATATTTAGATGAAAACTCTTTAACCTCTTCTGAGATTTTATTTAATTTCTCATCATCATTAATAGATTGAGATACTCTATTTATAAATGATGCAATAGTTTTCATCTCACTCTCTTTCATACCTTTAGATGTTATTGCAGGAGTTCCTAAACGAACGCCAGATGGATCCATTGGAGAGCGTTTATCAAAAGGAACAGTGTTTGCATTGGTTTCAATATTAACTTTATTAAGTGCACTTGAGAGATCTTTCCCTGTGATTCCTTTATTTGTTAAATCAATTAACATAAGATGATTATCTGTTCCACCAGTTACAAGATCAAAACCATACTCAATAAGAGAGTCTGCTAAAACTTTAGCATTACTTACAACCTGTTTTGCATATTCTTTAAATGAGTCTGATGAAGCCTCTTTTAATGCAACAGCAATTGCTGCTGTTGTATGATTATGTGGTCCACCCTGAAGTCCTGGAAAAACCCCTTTGTTAACTTTTGTCACAAAACCTTTTGCCATAAGAATAAGACCACCTCTTGGCCCTCTTAATGTTTTATGTGTTGTTGTTGTAACAACATCAGAGTATGGAACAGGAGATGGATGAACTCCACCAGCAACAAGACCAGCAATATGAGCCATATCTGTCATAAAATATGCACCAACCTCATCTGCAATTGAACGGAAAGCCTCAAAGTCAATAAATCTTGGATATGCAGATGCACCAGCAATAATAAGTTTTGGCATCTCTTTTTTAGCCATATCTCTAATCATATCATAGTCTAATCTTTTTGTTTCTGGATTAAGCTCATATTGAACCGCATTATAGTATATTCCTGTTGCTGAAACTTTCCAACCATGTGTTAAATGACCTCCATGAGGAAGAGCCATTCCCATAATTTTATCTCCAGGTTGAAGAAGCCCCAATAGAACACCAAGATTTGCTGGAGCACCAGATAAAGGTTGAACATTTGCACCATAAGAACCAAAAAGAGATTTAGCTCTCTCAATTGCAATATCCTCAATTGCATCTATATTCTCTTGACCCTCATAATATCTTTTTTTTGAGTAGCCCTCTGAATATTTATTAGTTAAAACAGAGCCTGTTGCCTCCATTACCGCTTTTGAAACATAGTTTTCAGATGGAATAAGTCTAATTGTGGAGTGTTGTCTCTCCTCCTCCTGTTGAATTAGTTGTGCAATTTCACTATCCTGATTAAATAAATGCTCCATTACAACTCCATAAAAGTTAAAGTAAGATATTTACAACAATTAATGTTTTTTCTGTTATCTCTTTGCAAAAAAAATGAAATAAAAATCTATTTCAAATATCCCTCTATTTTAGATTTTAATCCAGCCTCATCATCATCATAACCAACAGTTACATCAACAATTTTTCCATCAGAATTAATAAGAAACATTGTTGGAAAAGACTCAATTTTATATCTTTGTGCAATAAGATTAAAAGAGTCTTTTAAAACTGGATATGATAACTCATTATCTTTAATAAACTCCTGAACCTCTGCAAGCTCATCTTTATCTTTATCTGTATTTACAGCAACAACTAACAATCCTTTATCTTTATACTCTGTATATAATTTATTAAGAAAAGGAAGCTCTTTTTTGCATGGTTTACAGAAGTTTGCATAGAAAGTTAATAATGTAAGTTTTTTTCTATTTGCAGCCTCTGCCCCTGTGTATTGAGAGATATCAAACATTCCAACTTTTACAACCTCTCGATTAAAAACAGGTGCTCTAAATATCTCAACAGATTTATTTAAAAGTTGATGCTCTTTTATAACAGTTTTTTTATGAGAATCTACATTGTTAACATCTGCTGTTTCATTTTTTTTGAGGGTGTTTTCAGTCGATTTGTCTGAGTTTTTATCTATTGAATCATCTGTTTTATTCTCTTTTTGAGAGTTTTTATCTAATTCAACAGTTTCATTCTCATTTTTAGAGTTTTTATCTGACTCATTATCTTTTTTTTCTTTAGTTAAGCTCTCTTCAGTTTTTGCTTTATCTTTGTCTAATTCTGCTTTGGCTTTTGGATAGTATTTTTTCATCATTCCAACACCATCTTTCTCATATTTACTACCTTTTGCAATATTAGTAAATTTTTCCCAAGCCAAATAGATATCTTTTGGAGAGCTTTTTTTATCTCTCATAATAGCAACAGCCTCTTTTTTTGCTTGAGATATCTCCTGTTGTTGAGCCTTTTTAAGATTATCAATCTCTTTTTGAGCCTCTTTTTTAATCTCTTCAAGTTTTAATATCTTCTCTGTTGCAGAGATATTCTCATTTATAACAGACTCAACAGTTTGCGATGAAAACATCACAAGTGTAAATAAAACAACACTTAACATCGATTTCTCCATAAAAAAACAGATAAATTCTACCATACATAAAAGATAATTTCAATTATCTTTATTAATTTCTTACTCTATTTTATAAAGGCATAATAAACAAAAGATAGAATAGATATTAACCAACAGTAGTAGGCAAAGTAGTAAAACTTCCCTTTTTTAATAAGTTTAAGCAGAAAAACAAGAGAAAACAGACCGAAAACAAAAGATGCCAATCCCCCCACTAAAGAGACAGAAACAACTGAAGAGTCTAATGTGGTCAAATCTTTAGCATGAAGCAGACCTGCACCTAAAATTGCAGGAATTGAGAGAAGAAAAGAGAAAACACCAGCAACACCTCTATCTACTCCAAGAAAAATAGCAGCAGATATAGTTGAACCAGACCTTGATATTCCAGGAATAATAGCAACTCCCTGAATAATACCAATAATTAAAGATTTTTTATATGTTAAAACTCCATCTTTTTGTTGAAAATATTTAGATGCAAATAGAATAACACCATTAACAAACAGAGTTCCAGAGATAACAATAGGATTTGAGAAAAGTTTTTCAAAGTAGTCCTCAAGTAAAAGACCAATTATTGCTGTTGGAATAGTTGCAACAATAATAAATAGGGCAAGTTGTCCATCTGGATTGATTTTTTTCTCAAAAATCATTTTGAAAAAGCCAATAATAACTCTCCAGATATCTTTTCTAAAAACAATAAGAACAGCAAGAAGAGAGAATATATGAAGAAGTATTGCAAAAAATATTGGTAAATTTGAGTCACCAACAACACCATGAAAAAGATGAAGGTGTCCAGATGAGGAGATTGGCAAAAACTCTGTCAATCCCTGAATTGCACCCTCTGAAAATGATTCAACATAACCCATAAAAGCTCCATTTAGAGTTTAAATATTTGTACTAAGCAAAAAATTATAAAAATAGTTGTAACTCCAATAACCCTCACCCCCTAGCCCCCTCTCCAATACTTGGCGAGGGGGAATTTAATCTTTTTTTTTCTTTTTAGTAAATAAATTTAAGACTTTATTTACTTCTTCAAGTCCCTCTCCACGTAGTGGGGAGGGATTTAGGGTGGGGGT
>JAFGXH010000125.1 GCA_016936735.1 bacterium | reverse complement strand
TTATCACAACTCCTGACACAGTGTATGACATTGCATCGCTTACATTGATGTAACTTTAGTGTAAAAATCGATTTGTAACTCTTACATTGACATAACTTTCATGCAAAAACTGTTTTGTAACTATTGCATCAACATAACATCACATAAAATAACAGTTTGTAACTGTTGCAACAAAGAAAAAATATACTCTCAAACACTCAGTGGGTTAAAACCCACTGTTCATTTATGAATATGACAACAGTTGTAACTATTACAAGCATAAAAAAAGAGATGAACAGGGTACTTCAGTGCCCTGCAATGTAGAAATGTATGAATATAAGAACAGTTGCAACTATTACAATCAAAGAAAAAGAGATGAACAGGGTACTTCAGTGCCCTGCAATATAGAAATGTAAGAACATGACTACAATTGTAACTATTACAATCAAAGAGAAAGATATGAACAGGGTACTTTAGTGCCCTGCTAGATAGAAATGTATGATTATTACAACAGTTGCAACTATTACAATCAAAGAGAAAGAGATGAACAGGGTACTTCAGTGCCCTGCAATATAGAAATGTATGAATATGACAACAGTTGCAACTATTGCAAGAAAAGAGAAAGAGATGAACAGGGTACTTTAGTGCACTACAATATAGAAATATATGATTATGACAACAGTTGCAACTATTACAAGCATAAAAAAAGAGATGAACAGGGTACTTCAGTGCCCTGCAAAATAGAAAAGTATGAATGTGACAACAGTTGCAACTATTGCAATCAAAAATAAAGAAATGAACAGGGTACTTCAGTGCCCTACAATATAGAAATATATGATTAAAACTCAGATTGTAAGTATTAAACAATCTACCCTCAACAAAAAAGAGTATGCAGAATTAAATACAATAAGATACATAGTCGTAAATATTTTATTGTTATCAATTTACATGAACAGCGTGGTTTTAACCTGCTGAATAGAATAAAAAATAATGAACACTATTCTTAAAATTAACTGAACAGGGTAGGGGAGTTTAAATAGTTTTATTGGATTTTATATCGATTGTTTGAGTTGATTATTAGTCACCACAAACTGTATTTGCTGTTCCAGGTGTTCCAAGGTCTGTGTTTTCTGAACTTATTGCTGTTGTTCCAACACACCAGTTAGCCCAATCATTATTTGATGTTGCATTAAGAGAAGCAGAGCTTAATTGAAATGATTTTCCTGGTTTAGATGTCTCTGTATATGTAACCTCATCAAGTACTAATTGATCAATTTTTATTGAGAGTGTTTGCTCTCCAGAGTTTGTTAATGATAGTGCTAGAGTTGCATCTACTCTTGGTAAGAGTGATGTTGCTGCATCTTTCTTTGCAAAAACAAAATAACTGTTTCCTGCAACACTTAATCCTGTTTGATTTAGTGTGTAGTTTGTTGTTCCTCTTGTTAATATAAATCCATCAAGAGTTATTGCACTTGATGTTGTGTTATATATCTCAAGCCATTCACCATCTGTATCTGTAACTGCTGATGGGTCTGCCATAAACTCTGTTATTATAAGGTCACCAGCATTAAGTTGTTGTGCAACAACATCACAATAATCACCTCTCCAACCATTGTCACAAACACAAATAAACTCATCTGCCTCTGAATAACACTCACCGTGATTACAGTTAACTCCTTCACAAGGATCTACTGTATTTATAACACATGCTCCTGTTCCATCATCATGATATCCAGTGTTGCAACTACAAACAGCAACACCATTATTGTCTGCACAAACATTTTTATTTGAATCGGTACATGGATTTGGATTACAAGCGTTTGTTGCATCTATAACACAAGCTCCATTATCTAAATGATACCCTGATGCACAACTATCACAAAGATCACCTGTATAACCTTGGTCACAAACGCAGGTGTAAGATGTTCCACTCTCAACACATCCACCATGATTTGAACAGGTGATACCCTCGCAAGCAGATGCAAAACAGCTACTGTTTTCTGCTTTTGGTGTTCCTTTATCTGTATTTTCTGCACTTACTGCTGTTGTTCCTTTACACCAATTCTCTGCAACATCATTATCATCTGCACTATATTTTGTTGGATCTAACTGCCAAGATACTCCAGCAAAAGCTTTTTCATAACTCATCTCATCAAGTGTTACTCCATCAATCTCAATAGAGATTGTAACTGCTGATGAGTTAGATAACATTGTTCCAAAAGAGCAGGTTGCATCGGTTGGAACTTTTGCGTTTTGTGTTGCAGCAACTATAAAGTATGTATTTGGTGCAATAACTGGATTAGAGTTAACACCCACAACTGTTTTTTTAGTTGTTCCTTTAACAATATTAAGATTTGTTAAATAGATATCTTTGTCGCTTGTGTTGTAAATCTCTATCCATTCACCCTCAGCATCACTAACTGCTGATGGATCTGCCATAACCTCTGTAAAAATAAGATCTCCACGATTTAAAACTTGTGGTCCATCATATATACAGATTCCATTCTCATCTTCATAGTAGTTCTCATCACAGTTGCAATAATAATCCTCATCACTCTCAACTGTACAAACTGTTCTATGCTCCTCAATGTTGTCAATACATGGGTTACCATAACATGGGCTAGATGGATCTTCAACACAAGAACCATTACCATCATCAACAAATCCACCATTGCATTCACAACTATAGTTAGTTCCATTAACAACACAAACATTTTTATTTAGTTCAGTACATGGATTTGTGCTACATGGATCTACAACTCCACCACAACTTGTATTTGCAACACCTGGAGTTCCTTTATCTGTGTTCTCTGCACTAATCTCTGTTGAACCATTACACCAGTTTGCTTGGTCATTATTGTCTGTAAAGTTATATTTTAATGGATCTAACTGCCATGATTTACCAGCAGATGCTTTGTAGTTTATTGTATCAACAACAACATTATTAAGCTCAAGAAAAATCTCTGCTCCACTATTTGTTAACATTGTTCCAAAATTTGATATAGCATCAAAAGGAACAAGTGCACCCTCTGTTCTTGCAATTACAAAGTGTGATTTTGCTTGAATAATAAGGTTCTCACCTGTTAAAGTTTTTTTAGATGTTCCTTTTCCAATTGCTAATGATGTTAAATTTATTGGAAAGTTTGTTGTGTTATAAATCTCAATCCACTCACCACTATCATCTGGTATTGTTGTTGAGTCTGCCATAACCTCTGTGAATATTAAATCACCCTCAACAACAGGTTTATCTGGATCAACAATACATACACCATTACCATCATCAATATATCCCTCTTCACAAATAACACCAACAAATAGTCTAAATGTTTTCTCAACTTTAAAAATATTATAAAAGTATGTTGATGTTTTTAATCCATTATAGGCTGTGATTGTGAATGTGAAGTTTCCTGTTTGTGTTGGAGAGCCAGAGATAACTCCTGTTGTTGTATTAAACTGTAATCCTTGAGGTAATGTACCTGATGTTATCTCAAGTTGAATTGGTCTTGTTGCTCCATTGATAGTAATAGTATACTCATAAGGGGTATTGATTTGAGCAGCAGTTAATTTACTTGAACCACCAATATTAAAATTTATAGTGGAACCACCACACACTTTATTAAGTGAATCGGAGGCACAATAACGATCATCTTTGCAATCTGAATCTGTATTGCAGGTTATTTTTTCAGAACAGATTCCCTCTGTGGCAAGAAGAGAATCAAATCTACACTCCTGTGAATCTTTACAATCAATATTAGATGTACATTTTTTTGTTTCGCTTCCACCTTCACTACATCCTAAAAAGAATGCTATTGTAAAAGTCACTAAAAATAATAGCTTTTTCATTAGAAACTCCCATATAAACTCAGGGATATTGTAGCGATATTTGAGATAAAAATCAATCAAAGCCTTTGATTAATGTGAAATATTGGTAAAAATAAGGAAAAAAGATAGAATCTTAATAGTGTTTAGGGTGAATGATGCTTTTTTTGACTGTTTATATAATTTTTTTAATTGAGTGAATAGTTATGTGTTTGAATTTTTTTGAAGAAAAAATAGAGAAATGCGAGAGGCGGGACTTGAACCCGCACGGCCTGCGCCACACGCCCCTTAAACGTGGGTGTCTACCAATTCCACCACTCTCGCACTGGCTTTATATATACAAAAAAAATAAATAAATGTCAAGAGAAAAATTTATGATTGAATCTCTTTAAAAAATCTATAAATATCATTAAGAAAAGAGTTAATAGCCTCAATATCAAACTCTTCACAATATGAAAGAAGAGTTTTTGATTTTTCAATAAATAGCTCTAATTTATAATTTTCTCCAATTGTTTTTAGCAAAGTTGCTGTCTTCTCTATATCCTCTATGAAATGATTTTTGATTGCTAATGATAATACAACACAAAAATTATCTAATATCTCTGTTTGAAAACTTCTGTTTGTATTAAAAAGTTTTAGTATCCTCTCTTTTTCTAACTCTGTTATTGCATCTGGTTTTGCAAAAATATTATTGACTTTTGTTTTAGATGTTATCTCTTTTTTACATGGTATATACTCTGCTATTTCGGAAAAAAGTAGAGTTTTTGATAATGGTTTTAGTAGAAATGAGCTAAAACCAATTTTTTTTAATTTTATAAAATCTTTTCCTATTGCAGATGCTGTTAATGCAATAATTGGAATTTTATAGCTATTTATATCAACTTTAATCTGTTTTGTTGCCTCATAACCATCCATAATAGGCATTCTTAAATCCATTAAAATTAGATCTATAGAGTTCTTTTTCAATTTCTCTATTGCATCTAAACCATTCTCTGCCTCAATAACAGATATATTTGTTCCAGAAAAATACTCTCTAATTAAAACTCTACTTAATTCATAATCCTCAACAATCATTATAGTTGCTTTTTCAAAATCAAAATCTAATATATTTGATTCAGTTTCAATTTTCTCTTGAGATAGTTCAATATCAAAAAATGTGATAGAGAATGTAGAACCAATCCCCTCTTCACTTTTTAGAGATATTTCACCATTGAGAAGTGTAATAAGCTGTTTGGTTATTGTTAAACCTAATCCTGTTCCACCATATTTTTTTGCATCTTGCCCCTCTTTTTGTTCAAAAGCACCAAATATCTTATTAATTTGATTAGAGGGGATACCAACTCCTGTATCTTCAATATTTGCAAAAAGATTTATATGTTTTTCTCCTATTTTTTGAGATGATATTGATATTTTTACATATCCTTTTTCAGTAAATTTGAAGGCATTTCCTATTAAATTTGATAGAATCTGCTTAAATCTTAATTCATCAAATACAATGTATTCTGGAAAATTCTCTTCAATATTCCAGATATAATCTATTCCTTTTTCAACAAATCGATCTGAAAAAAGTGATTTAACATATCCAAAAACCTGTGTGGTTGATATGATTCCTTTTGTTATTTGTAATTTTCCTGCTTCAACTTTTGATATATCCAAAATATCATTTATTAAATCTAAAAGTAAAGAGGCATTACTAGATATGTAGGATAGATATTTTTTATAAATTCTATCTGTTGTTTTTTCATACAATAGTGATGTAAATCCTTGAATAACATTGAGAGGAGTTCTAATTTCATGACTCATATTTGCTAAAAATTCAGATTTAGCTCTATTTCGTGCATCTGATTGCTCTTTTGATTTCATTATTTTTAGATTTTTTTTAAACTCATTTTGGAGTAAAATATAGTTTTTTTTATGATTATATTCATAAGCAAACATTGTGATAAATATAATACAATATATTGAATAGACTCTTTTAAGATAATCAAAATTAAATTGATAGAATATTTCAGGATATTTAAGAGATAGTATTGTTATGACTAAAGAGAATATAAGAAATAAAACAGATAAATAGCTACCCCAATTAACACCTAAAAGAAAAAAAGAGATGATTGGAAAAAGAACAATCCATAATAAACCAGTTCCAGAAACACCTCCATTGATAATTAAAAAAGACATAAATAGCATTAATACATAAGCTAAAAAATGTCTTTGAAAAATATATTTTGGTTTTAAAATGCCTAAAATAAAATTTATTAATAAAAGAGTTCCAACAAATATATCAACATAAAAAAGGGTTAAATGTCCTTTTACTAAAGCATCATAACCTAAAAATATATTTAAAATAAAAGTTAATCCAGATATAATAATTGTAACAACATGTTTAATCATATTGTGTTCTATTTCTGTTTGAAATTTATGCTCTTTGAGAGTATTTATATCCATTTTAAATCCAGTAAAATCATCTTGGTAAAAATAAACAATATTTCATTTACATATCGGAACTATTTATAAAAATATTATATGTTATAATCATATTTTATTCATGTAATGGTAAGATTCTGTTTAAAAAATAAGAGAGGAAAGATATAAATAATTTTTTGAAGTTAGAAAGTGTTCTGATTTATCAGATTTTTAGAAACTATTTATCATCAGGAATAAAATATTTTCCTCTTGGAGTATAGTGAGTGTGAAGTAATTTATGAGATTTATGTCCAAGAGGTTTGATTAAAAAATCTTTATAAAGTTGTGCAACCAACTCATTTTCATGAGATGTTCTAATCTCTGTTCCCATATCCTCTGCATAAATAGCTCTAGCTCTTGCCTCACGAATCTCTGGAGTTGTTGGTATTGGTTGACCTCCTCCACCCAAACAACCACCAGGACAAGCCATAACCTCAATAAAATGGTATTCAAGCTCACCCTTTTTAAGTTTTTCCATCAGTTTTTTAGCATTAGCTGTTCCATGAGCAACTGCAACTTTTAAAGTAACTCCCTCAAGCCATCTAAAAGCTTCAACTGTGTTTTCAATTAAAAGAGATGCCTCTTTAATTCCCTCCATACCCCTAACTGGAGTTACATTTAAACCATCAAATGGAACTTTTCTACCTGTAACAAGCTCATAAACTGTTCGAATAGCAGCCTCCATAACTCCACCAGTTGCACCAAAAATCATACCAGCACCAGATCCATGACCAATTGGACTATCAAAATCCTCATCTGGCATATCTTTAAGATGGATTCCACTCTCTTTTATCATAACAGCCATTTCACGTGTTGTTAAGCCATAATCAACATCTTTAAAGCCACTATCTGTCATTTCTGGTCTGTTGCACTCAAATTTTTTAGCAGAGCATGGCATAAGTGCAACAACAACCATTTTTTCTGGGTCTATTCCCATTTTTTGAGCATAGTATGTTTTTAAAAGAGCTCCAAACATCTGTTGTGGACTTTTACAGGATGATAGATGCCCTAAATACTCTGGATAGTAGTGTTCAATATATTTTACCCAGCCAGGGGAACATGATGTGAACATTGGAACTTTAATAGATTTGTCCCCTTCAACAACAGCCTTATGTAATCTTTCAAGAAGTTCATGTCCCTCTTCAATAATTGTAAGGTCAGCAGTAAAGTTTGTATCTAAAACTGCATTAAATCCCATTCTTTTTAGGGCTGCATTAAGTTTTTTTGTAACAGTTGTTCCTGCTGGATATCCAAACTCTTCTCCAATAGCTGCTCTTGGGGATGGTGCTGTTTGAATAACAACATATTTATCTGGATTTTCAATATCATCCCAAATAAAATCACCAGCATCTTTAACTCTTAATGCTCCAGTTGGACAACGATTTATACATTGACCACAGTTAATACAAACAACCTCTGCAATAGGTTTATTAAGAGCTGCTTGAATCTCAACATCATGACCTTTATTTGCTGTTTCAAGAGCACTTACCTGTTGAAGATCTATACAGGTTCTAATACATCTTTTACAATGGATACACTTATTTTGATCACGAACAATAGAGAATGAGGAGTAGTCTATTGCATATTTGGGTTTTATCACACTTGGATATCTATATCTATCAACACCATATTCAGAAGATAAAGATTGTAATTCACATTTACCATTTCGAACACAAGTATAGCAATCTCCATAATGTTCTGCAAGCATTAGGTCTAAATTAACTCTTCTTGCTTTACGAACTCTTGATGTATTTGTTTTAATATCCATTGGAAATGTTATTGGATATGCACAAGCAGCCTGAAGAGTTCTCATTCCTTCAACCTCAACAACGCAAATTCTACAAATCCCTGCAACATCAAGATCTGGATGATGACAAAGTGTTGGAATTCTAATACCTGCAATTTTTGCAGCCTCTAATATTGTAATGCCTTTTTTTACCTCAAATGGTTTTCCATCTATTGTTACTTTAACCATATCTGTCATTTTTTTACCTCATAGATAAAGAGTTAGCCAAAACCTATCTGTATAAAATCTCATCTCTAAAATTCTCTATAATAGATAGGAAACAGTTTGGAGATGATTGACCTAAACCACATTTTGAAGAGTCTTTCATAACCTCTGAAAGTGTTATAAGCTCTTTAAGATAACGAACAGAACATTCTCCCTTTTCAAGCATCTCAATTCCCTCCAAAAGTCGATAATTCCCCTCTCTACAAGGGGTACATTGTCCACAGGACTCCTCAACAAAAAAATCCATAAAGTTTTTTAAAGCATGTAACATATCTCTATTTGGACCAAATACAATAATTGATCCACCAGGAGGTAATGTTTCATAAGATATGGTTTTGTTAAAATCTTTTCTTGCAACATTGATACCAGATGCTCCACCAACTTGAACTGCTTTAGCATCCTCTGCACCAACCTCTTTAAGAAGTTGATTTACTGTAATTCCTAATTCAAATTCATAAAGTCCTGGATGTTTAACATCTCCAGAAACAGAAAATAGTTTTGTTCCTGTTGATAACTCTGTTCCATACTCTCTAATCCACTCAGCACCTTTTGATATAATAAAATTAACTTTGCAGAAAGTTTCAACATTATTAACAATTGTTGGTTTTCTTAAATATCCCTGTTGTGTTGGAAAAGGTGGTTTATTATGAGGTTCACCTCTATAACCATTCATTGATTCTATTAATGCAAACTCCTCTCCACAAACATAGGCACCTGCACCCATTCTAATCTCTACATCAAAAGAGAAATCTTTTCCTAATATTTTTTTACCAAGAAACCCTTTCTCTTTCATACTATCAATATGGTTTTGTATATGCTGTCTTAGATAGTTATATTCACCACGAAGATAAATAAAACCCTGTTTTGCTCCAATTGCATAACCTGCAATAGCCATTCCTTCAAGAACTTTATAAGGATGGTCTGTTAAAAGAATTCTATCTTTAAATGTTCCTGGTTCACCCTCATCTGCATTACATATAATAAATTTAGTTGGTTCTGGTTCATTAGCTGCAAATTGCCATTTTAATCCTGTTGGAAAACCTGCACCGCCTCTACCTTTAATTTTTGAATCTTTAATCTCAAGAATAACTTCATAAGGGGTAATCTCTAAAGCTTTCTCTAAGCCACTCCCTAACACATGAGGTCCTAATACAATCTCTTTAACTTTCATTATAATTTCCCTCCCCTATAGTTCTCAATAATTTCAAAAACTTTTTCTGGTGTTAATTTTGTGTAGACTTTATCATTAACAAGCATAGCAGGACCTTGATCACACATTCCAATACAGTTTGTGTGTAAAAGGCTAAATTTTCCATCCTCTGTTGTTTGGCCAAATTTAATCTCAAGCTCTTTTTCAAGAACTTTTTCAATTCTATTTTTGTTAGCCATATCACAACTTATTGTTTTACAGAGTCTAATAACATATTTTCCCTGTTTTTCTGAATTTAAAAATGAATAAAAACTCATAACACCATGAATCTCCCCAATAGGAATATCCATCTGTTCACTAATCTCTACAAGTACATTTTCATTAATATAACCATAAAGTGCATCTGCTTCATTTAAAACAGGAAGTAGATACTCTCTAGTTGTACCATGTTTTGAAATGATTTTAGAAATATTCTCTCGGATAACTTGCCCTCTGTGCTCCATTTTCCATCCTCCGCAATAAACTTAATAGCTATGGAGAGAATAGCATAATTTAATTTTTGTTTCAACTATTCTTTTAAAAAAAATAATAAAATTACTATTT
>JAFGXH010000124.1 GCA_016936735.1 bacterium | reverse complement strand
TCTTTTTAGTAAATAAAATTAGGATTTTACTTACTTTTTAAGTCCCTCTCCAAGTATTGGGGAGGGATTTAGGGTGGGGGTTCTTTTTTTTATTAAAGAAAAAATCTTTTTTATGGATTTTCCCAATAGATTTCAAATTGTGATTCATAAGTTTTTGCTATTTTTTCATTAGGAATAATAAGAACATTCTCTCTATTATTCTCCTCTGCATTATCAGTAAAGTTATATGAACCAGTTATTGTATATTTTCCATCTATTGTGATAAATTTATTGTGCATAATCGCTCTATATGAGTCTACATCTTCACTCCAACTTGAGGCATTAGTTCCCTGTATATCAATTCCATTTGCCTCTAATTCATCATATATTGCAGCCTCATACTCCTGCATACCTTTATTTTCAATATAAACTCTAACATTAACACCACGTTTTTTAGCAATAATAAGTGAGTTTGATATTCTACTATTTGTAAAATCATAAATAGCAACATTTATTGTTTTCTGAGCCAAATCGATATAGCTACTTATAACATCATCAATTTTATTTTTTGGTGAGAATAGAACAGTAATAGAGTCTGTTTTAATCCACTCTGGATCATTATTTGGCTCTTTTATCTCCGTTTCATTACAAGAGATAGATAATAAAATGATTAAAATGGAAAATAAAAATCTAAAATTTTTTTTCATAAAAACTCCAATAAATACTGTATTATTGAGGAAATCTACAGAGACCTAAAAAATCGTTATTATTCTCTCTATAACACTCTGCTCCACTTGGACATTCAGATGTGTTGTGGCAAAATTGTTGACATTTCGAAAGAGTTTCACCATCTTTTTTATAACAAGTTAAGTTTTCACCACATGATATTAAATTCTCTGCTAATAAAGAGCAGGTATCTCCAATTTCTTTATCTCCAGTTGGTTGACATATATAATTACCAAAAGATGATAATGTGCAATGTTTTCCTTCTGAGCAACTGTTTTCTGTTGAACTTGGATTACATTGATTTTTTACACATACTCCAGCAAGACTTGTTTTTGACTCTTTAATACAATTAAAACTTTTTTGACTTAATGTAGAACCTTCACAATCATCATCATTTTTACAGAATCTATTACATATTTTTTCACTACTTACCAATTTCATACAAAAGGAGCCTGTTTCGCACTCATCTTGTTCTGAACAGGTTTCTCCCATTGGAACTATTCCTGTAGTTTCTTCAAGACAACTATAAAAAAAGTTTTCTGGACTCACAAAACATTGAGAACCAGCAGGGCAGTTATTATCCTCCTGTTCACAGGTATCTGTAACACATAATCCTTTATCTTCACCAATAAGAGCACAAATACCACTGCAATCATTTACAAGACTTGTAGTACAATAGGATGATGTATTATCTTCACACTCACAATATTCATTATAACTACTCTCATCTCCACAAACTCCAGGAGTACAGGATGGAAGGCATATTCCAAAATCGGATGGAGTTCTACCATTTGCAACATAACTCCAAGATAAGCAATTAAAACCATCACTACAGGGTTTTCTTCCTTCAAAATCACAAAATCGAATACACTCTCCCTCAATACAAATTGAATTACTATCACAATTAAAGTTTTTATTACATGCCTTTCCAACTTTCATTGGTCCAATATTATCACAAATCTGTACATTGGGGGATAGCCATTTACAACTCTCTCCATCTTTACAAGATGAGTTTTGTTGACAATCTCCATAAATACAAACACCAATATTTCTATATGCAGGATTATCCACATCTAATGGAAAACACTCTCCATTTTCTGGGCAATTATTATATCTTAAATCACAATATGGAAGACATTCTCCAATATTACTATTTCCAGATGATTTAAATGGTGTAGATAATCCACAAAACAGTCCCATTTCACACTCTTCAGAATCTAAAATGCACTCTTCATGTAGTTTTTTAGTTCCATTTGATGGCAAAGCACAAATACCATTAACACATTGATAATCTTCACTAATATATGGTTTTTTTGGACAAAGACCAGTAGGAGAGTCAAAAGAACACTCTTCATTAAAAAAACATGCCCCATTATAACAATACTCACTATCATTACAAAAAACATCATTATTTTTACACATTAAATCTGAAATACATTTTCCTTCAGATAAGATAGTGTTTTCAGGACATTCACAAAAATAGAACTCATGATGTGGTTTGCAGATTTGATTCTCTCCACAAGGATTTTTATCGCAGATATTTGAACATTTTTTGTTTAAAGAGTCATAATACATGTTTTCAGGACAACATATTTTTGCATTTTCATTTGCACAATAGTAATCATTTGGGCAAGCAAGGTTTTCATCACAAGATATATCTGAAGTTGAGAGTTTTTCATTACAAGATGTTAAAATTACAAAAGAGATTAATAGAAAAAAATATTTAAAATATCTCATTTTCACTCCTAAAATGATACTCATTTTAAGATAAAATAAAAAAATAATCAATATTTAATATATAAATTATAATCTATACTGTTT
>JAFGXH010000123.1 GCA_016936735.1 bacterium | reverse complement strand
TATTAACTTTTATCAATTTTATTGCTCTTATATCAGTTATATATGGAGGTAAAATGAATATTATTACATCGTCAAGCAATACTGCACAATCAATTCTTGAACAAAAGCAGTCTGCTAAAGTAACAGAGAAAAAAATTGAAGAGAAAGAGACAGAGAAAACATTTACAATGCCTGTAGATCGTGTTGATATCTCTGATGAGGCAAGAGCTTTATCAAAATCGAGTGAAACTGCCGCAAACAACAGTGAATCTGGAGAGAATTCCTCAAGTAAAAACACTCAAATGAGTAAACCTGCTGAACCAACTCCACCACCTAGTGGAAATCTAGAAAACAGAAAACCACCAACAGAAACAACTGAAACAGAGGAGGAATCAACATCCACAACTGATGAAACAATAGAGACTCTTGAGCAAAAAATAGAGGATCTTGAGGCAGAGATTGATAAAATTAAAGACTCCTCTGTTGATGGAGAAGAGAAATCGGTTGAACTTCGACAAAAAGAGGCACTATTAGCAACATATCAGACACAATTAACCACTTTACAATCAGAAGAGATGTAATTTAACTAAATATAGAAAAAAAACATAGTTTAATATAATAGTTATCTAATAAAATATCTATATTCCCAATTTACTAAGAGCCTCTCTATTATCTCTAAATGCAATCTCGAGAATTACGACATAATCTCTAATCCATCTTTCGAATTTTTCAAGTTTATCGTTTTTCTCTTTAGTTAAAATAATATCATTTCCCTGCTCTTTTGTTACCTCTGCATTAAGTTCAACAAATTTTTTAAATTTCTCATAACTACTTTGGATATTCTCTTTTGTAATTCTGAATTTTTGAAGCCCAGAGAGAACAGCCTCAGATGATAGAGCAGATTTATAGAATCTCTCTGCCTGATTAAAAAGGGAGTCTAAATTTCTTTTTCTTAATCCATTAAGAGCAAGAAGAGATAGAGTAGAGTCATCATCACGAAATGCAACTCTTGCTAATTTCACATAAACATTATATTCATCTAAGAAAATCTCTTTTGCCTCATTGTACTCTTTTCTTTTCTCATCAGTTGTAAATCCTACCTCTTTTCTTTTTTGAAGAATCTCTTTAACACTATCAAGCAACTCTTTACCACGTTTTAAATCCTCCTCAGTATACCCAAGTTTCCCGATTTCAGCTTTGATACTATCATCTGAAAGGGAGTTTTCAATAATAATAGATGATTTATAGATAAGTTTATCTATAGTTGAACCAAGTTTTTTCATAGTATCCTCCTTTTAAAATAAAGTAGTATATATATAGACGAAAATTATCAGATTTTGTTCAATTGTTTTTAAATTTTTTTTGTTTTTTTATATTTTTTTTATTTAAAGGATTATTTTGTATCTATTTATGAATTTGATTGGTGATAAATGATTTAAATCTATGAATAATTTTATCTTAAAAATAGTTATAATATCATTTTTTATATAAATTTGTTTTGATATTTATTTTTCTTAAAAGAAAATAGATAACACAATATATCATTTGAGATTTATTAAAATTTAAAATAAAATTATTGTTGAGGAATTAATTCTGCTTGAAATTGTGTTAATTTTTTACAGATGAGCTGTTCACTATTAGTTACAGCAAACTCTACATTACATAAATCATTTTCAGTTAGATTAATATCTCCTTCAAATTTCTCCTCACTCCAGAACAATTTAGCATCAGATTCTGTTAATTTTTTCAAATCTCTTTTCACACTACAATATTTAACTTTATCCTTCTCTTTCTCCTCTGAATTAACTTCATCATAAAGTATTTCAGCATTACTAATCATAAAGGTTATAAATGGATTTGTAGTCTCACAACTACTAGGTTGATCAGTAGTACAGTGGTAAAAATACCAATAACTGTTTCCAGCAATCTCCTTTTTAACAACATTAAAATAGGGTTTATCAATGGCATTTTCCTCAAGAGTTGTTACCTGACAGGTATCACTAGAGGCTTTTGATGTGATTTTATAAAATCCTGTGAGATCTTTTTCTCCACTAGAGCTTGAATCACTTCCACATGAAATCAATACAAAAAAGGTGGCAATAATTACTAATAACTTCATAAAAACCTCCAATAAAACTATTAATTTTATTTTATCCTATTTATAAAAAAAACACAAAATAAATTAACAATACTTCGGAAAAAAATAATGAAGGTTGGAATAGAGGTCATCTAAAATTGTTTAGTTTTTGTTTTCTTTTAATAATGCTTCAAATAATTTTAACTTAGTTTTGTTTGATAATTTAATATTCATCATATTTTTCCTTTAACTCTCTTGATTACTATTTTTTATACTCCATTTTAATGGATTATTTTTAATATATTTTGATATTTTTAAAAATGAGTCTCTATTACGAATTATATGCTCATAGTAGTTTCGTTGCCAAACTCTTCTATCAAATGATGGCAATATTTCCCTTTTTACCATTTTAATATACTCAATAGTTGTATATCTTTTAAATGTCTGAACTATTGCTGGAATATTTGCAACTGTTTTTATTTTCTCCTTCAGGTCAGAAATAGATTCTGACCTGACTAGTTTTAAATTCTCTTTTAATTCTTCTTTAAGGTCAGAAATAGATTCTGACCTGACTATATTATTTATTCTAGTTGGGATTGAATCAATTTCAATCCCAACTGCTGAATCAATTTCAATCCCAACTGCTGAATCAATTTCAATCCCAACTAATTCTTTTTCAATCCCAACTGGAACTGCTGTAATCTCAATAATTCCGTGAAAATGGTCTGGCATTATAACGAATTGGTGTAATTTAATATTTTGAAATATATCCGTTAACTCATTCCAAATTCGTTTAATCATTTTTCCAGCAACATTAAGAATCATTCTTCCACAAACTATTTTTCCGAAGAGATCCTCTCTATTTTGGGTACAAAGGGTAATAAAATAGAATCCCTTTTGGGAGTAATCATAATTTTTTAATCGAATTGACCTTCTGTGATGTATATCTGGATTATATCTCATCTTCTTCCCTCTTCTATTTAATCCATCTCTACCCTTATTTTTTCTCTCATTAATTTTGGTAACAATTCATCTCTTGCTCTTTTATAAATTTCTCACTCATAACAAACATTCCACCACTTCCACAAGCTGGATCATAAACTCTCCCAAAAAGGTCTTTTGAGTTCTCACTTGTTGCTTTTATACTCTGCTGCATCAATATTTTTACGAAGTTTATCTGCAGCTTTAAAAAGCTGAGATTCAAAATTACTACTCTGTTCTTTTGCCATAAACATACCTTTAAAATATATTTCTAAAAAACAAACCATCAACATACTATTATAATCTGCCCATTTTATCAATAGATTTCAAAATTTAACAAATTTTTTCTCCTCTTTTTTATATTATATTAATCTTTTAGTTTTCACTCTGCTGTTTCTTTTTCTTTGTCGGGAACAAATATTTTTGTTCCTTACAGTTTTTTCTTAAAATCGATTTATCTTGAATTCATACCTATA
>JAFGXH010000122.1 GCA_016936735.1 bacterium | reverse complement strand
AGTAGTAACCACCATAACCACTTGTCATTGCAACATTCCCATTTTTCTCAGATATTGCTTGAAGAGATGGTGAGTAGTAGTTTCTTAGGCTATTATCAGGAATATCAAATGCAAAAACTCCACTATCATCTGTTTTTCCCTCAACAACTTTTGTTTCATATTTTCTACCTGTATAGTTATATCTATAACTTGTGATATAGATATTCGCATTTGTAACTGGTTCACCTGTCATTGCGTGAGTAACGTAGGCTAATCCTTTATCTGGACTAACTTTTAATACAATTGCATTTGCTGTTACATTTACAAGAACAATTGATTCAGTTTTATCTGATTTACCTTTAAGAATATATGTTCCTGCTGGTAGAATATCAAGAGTAATCTCTTTAGAGTGATATTTATAATCTTTATTATCCTCTAGTTTATCATTCCAAGATTTAACTTTTTTTAAATCCTGCTCTTTAATTGAGGAGAGATAGGAGCTATAGCTATTACCATACTCTTTTATATATTTGAAAAGATTCTCAACTTTATAAAGAGTAAACTCTGCACCATCTATATTTCTCCAAGATAGATTTACAATTGGCTTATTATTTGGTAGAAAAGTGTAGTAGTTTGTTATTTGAAGTTGAGGATTTACTATCTCTGATATTTTATTTCCAACTGTATAAAAATGAGATGAGGTGAAAAGTGTTTTAGCTTTTGCCTCCTCTAAAATTTTTAATGCAGATATAAAATCCTGTTTAGAGCTATAAAGATTCACAAGATAGTAGAGTGATTGATAGTAATATTCACCTTTTGGAAACTCTTTTATAACTGTTTTCCAATACTCTTCAGCTTTTAAAAGGGCTTTATTATAATCTTTTTCACCAGAGTAACCATTATAATATAAAATCCCCTTTTTATAATAGTATAAAGCTTTATCCTCATCAGAGGTTGAGATATCTTTAAACATTGAATCAACTAATTCAAATGTTTTTTTATAGGTATTATTATTAGAGTAATAATATAGATTATCCCAGAGTTGAATAATAAAATCATGAATCTCTTTAGTTAAATCTTTATCTTTTGTGATTTCAAAAGATTTTTTAAATGCCTCAATAATCTCTTTAGATTTTTTTGCATCATAGATACCATAGGCATAGTTAAGATTAAAGGCATAATCAAAAAGAGCAGTTGCAGTTATCTCATCTTTAGCTTTATCACTTGTAAAAGGCTTTAATATCTCTAATGCCTGAGTATATTGATAAAGTTTAGTGTGTGCTCTTCCTAAAAGCTGTTTTGCCTCTCTAATATCAGAGCTTTTAGGATTATCTTTAATAAATGCCTGAAGTTCACTAAGACAGAGTTGATAGGATTTCTCCTTACAAAACTCTTTACCCTTTTCAAATGAGCTACCCAAAGCTACACCTCCTAATAGTAAGAAAAACGTTATAAGATATGGCATGTTTACCTCCAAAAATTTTACTTAAAGACGAAGATATATAAAAAAAGTTTTAATATTTCTATAAAATTAACTATTTTTTTCTTTTTTATTCTCCAATAACCCTCACCCCCTAACCAATTGACTCTCTTTTTCTTTAGTTTAATTTAATAAAATCTCCAATCTCCCTCACCCCCTAACCCCCTCTCCACTACTTGGAGAGGGGGAATTTAGTTTTATTGTATTTTAATTAAATAAAATTAAAAACTATTTTTCTTTTTCCTCTTTTTAGTAAATAAAATTAGGATTTTATTTACTCTTCAAGTCCCTCTCCAAGTATTGGGGAGGGATTTAGGGTGGGGGTTCTTTTAAAATTAAAAAAAATAGTCAAAATTAGTTTTTACTAAATAGTTATTTTTTCTATATTATAAAAATTCAAACAAAAATAGTTGTTTGATATTTAAAACGATTTAATAAACAGGTGATATTAACATATTTTTAGAAATGATTAAATAAAAAAATGATTTTAGAGGATTTAAAAAAAGATATTAAGGCTCATCACAAACTCTATCTATTTTAGAAAATATTTTTTCAAACTGCTCTAAATCTTTTCCATCTGAATAAATCTGAACAAGTTGATCATTTGCACAGTTCCACCATCCAAATGTCATAACCTCCACTTTTGCAAAAAGTAAACTATCCTCAGATTTTCTCTGTTCATTATATGTTTTTAATAGAGATTCAGGAGAGCCATTAGTTTTCATATTCTCATCAACAATTTTTTTCCAAGCATCAAATAAAGGGGCATCTGTTTCTGAATTTAGTGCTAAAGCAAACTCTTTACATTTCTCTGTAAATCTATTATCAAGTAATACTTTTGGATTAGAGAAGGCCTCAATTGTGATTTTTTTCAATTGATACTCATCATCAAGCATTTTGATTCTATCCTCTTTATATTTTTTCCAAAAATCACCATCAACAAGAGTTGTTTTTACAAGTTTAGCTCTTTCTGTATTATACTCTTTGTTTAACTCATCAAGACTTAATTTTTTTATATCATCTTTTGAGAATACAATAGCACTTGTATTGAGTGCCACAGAGCCTGTTGTTTTAACTAGCTCTATTGTATTTTTAAGCTTCTCCTCTGTATATATCTCTGAGTTATATACTCCACTATTTTCACAAACTTCAGAGTCCCATTTAAAAACAGCATTAGTCACTTTTTGAGTTTTAGGCTCCTCTTTTAAAACAGCATCTGTTTTTGCAACAGTTTTTTCAGTTTTTTCAGCAGTTTTTAGCTCTGTTATAATCTTTGTTTTAGGTTCTTCATTTACACTTTGCTCTTTATTGCAAGAGAATAGAGTTAGTAGTGAAAGAAGTAGTAATTTTTTCATGTTATTCCTTTAAAAACAAAACATTTCATGTTTTCAACTATAAATTGAGAGAGTTAGATTGTCAATAAAATAGAAAAAATCTGTTGAATTCTATTTTTTTAGTCTCTATCTGTTATCTTTTTGATTAAAACTCTGTTTACTCATTTTCTTTTGAGGGTTATTTTATTCGATTAATCCTATTTTTAAGCAAAATGAGGCTTTAGATTAGGTCTGTTTTTTTGAAAAATATGAAAAATTTTATGAAGTTAATGAGTCACTACTTTTTATGACATGATTTTTAATCCAAGAGAATATATCTTTCTCATTTTTTACTCCTGATGCAACTGATAATCCTAAATTGATTAACTCTTCTTGAGAATAGTTTATCTCAATTCTATTTAAATTTAATAACAATAACATAACAGAAACACCAACTCTTTTATTTCCATCAACAAATCCATGATTTGAGATCAAACTATGTGTTATTGCTGCTATTTTCAACTCTAATGATTCATATAGATAATTTCCATCAAAAGTTGCTAAACCTCTATTTAAAGCACTTTCTATCAATTTTATATCTTTTACACCACTACTACCACCAGTTGATAAGACTATTTTTTCATGAAATGATAAAATTTGAGATAATGATATAGTTTTCATTTTGCAAGCTCTAATAAAGCCTCTTTATTTTTTTCAATTATCTCATCCATCAGACTTTCAAGTTTTTTACTCTCTTTTATTTTTAAAAATTCAATAAAATCAATAACCTCTATCTGTTTCTCTTCAGATAAATCATTAAATCCTTTTAATAGATTCTCTACTAAACTCATTTTAATCTCCAATAAATCAGTAGCATTATTTAAAAACTACAATAACATCTATAAAATGTCAATAATGATTTAAATCTAATCCTATTTTTAAGCAAAATGAGGCTTTAGATTAGGTCTGTTTTTTTGAAAAATATGAAAACAAATAGCTCCTCACAGAAAAACTATTACAAATCTCTTTTTATTTGCAAATAATTATAAAATCCGATAAAAAGATTTATTAATTTTATAGAGGAGATTATGAAATCTATTCTTTTATTTATGTTTATAATTATGTTTCTAGTAGGTTGTGGTGAATCTGAAACACCTTTAAAATGTGAAACAGGATTTGAAGTAGTTAATGATGTCTGTGTTGATATTAATGAGTGTTCTTTAAATACAGATAACTGTGAATCTGGCTTCAATTGTGTAAATTCTGATGGCTCTTTCTTTTGTGAAGATATAAATGAGTGTGAGTTAAACACTCACAACTGCCAATCTGGTTTCAACTGTGTTAATTCAGAGGGCTCTTTTAGTTGTGAAGATATTGATGAGTGTGAATTAGAAACAGACAACTGTGAAGCTGGCTTCAATTGTGTAAATTCTGATGGTTCTTTTAGTTGTGTTGATATTAATGAGTGTGAACTTGAAACAGACAACTGTGAAGCTGGCTTCAATTGTATTAATTCTGATGGCTCTTTCTCTTGTGTTGATATTGATGAGTGTGAATTAAACACAGATAACTGCGATGTTAATGCAGTTTGCACAAATAGTATTGGTTCATTTAGTTGTGAATGTAGAAATGGTTTTAATGGAGATGGTATTGAATGTCTTTATAATCCATTTTTAACAACTTGGAAAACAGATAATACAGGTGTTTCTTCATCTACTCAAATTAAAATTCCAATAAACCCAAAGTATATATATAATTATCATGTAGATTGCAACAATGATGGAATTTTTGAAGCAACTAATATAAAAATAGGTTATACTTGCAATTATGATGTTGCTGGAACATATCAAGTTGCAATAGTTGGAGATTTCCCCGCGATATATTTTAATGATGGTGGAGATAAAAAAAAGATTTTATCTATTGATAATTGGGGTTCTACTACTTGGTTATCAATGAAAGCTGCATTTTATGGATGTTCTAATATGACTTTAACAGCAACAGATTCTCCTGACTTATATAAAGTCACAGATATGTATAGTATGTTTATGGATGCAAGATCTTTTAATGGAGATTTATCTAATTGGGATGTCTCTAATGTTATTAATATGAGAAGAATGTTTCTTTGTGCTTCATCTTTTAATGGTGATATAAGCTCTTGGGATGTCTCTAATGTTACAGATATGAATCAAATGTTTTATTATGCAATATCTTTTAATCAAGATTTATCATTTTGGAATGTTTCTAATGTTACTAATATGAATTTTATGTTTTATGGTGCAACCTCTTTTAATAAACCCTTAAATAATTGGAATGTTTCTAATGTCATTCATATGTATCAAATGTTTTATGAAGCAACCTCTTTTAATGGTGATATAAGCTCTTGGGATGTCTCTAATGTTACAAATATGTATGGAATGTTTAATTATGCAACATCTTTTAATCAAGATATATCAAATTGGGATGTAGATCAAGTTAACTCTTGTTCATCTTTCTCTAGTAATACTCCAGCTTGGACTCTTCCTAAGCCAAATTTTACAAGATGTCGACCTTAATAATCGCAGTGGGTTAAAACAAGATGTTCATTTTTCTTTTTTTATTAAAAAAACTCTATAAGATATCAATTTCAATAAAGATTTTTATCAAGAATTAACTATTTTTTTCCGATAATTAATATATTCTATGTTGTAAGAGGTTAAAATGAGAGTTATTTTGTTTATCTTTTTATCTGTTCTATTTCTATTTGTAAGTTGTGATGATTCTAAAACCTCTTTAAAGTGCGAAACAGGTTTTGAAGTGCTTAATGATGCTTGTGTTGATATTAATGAGTGCGATTTAGAGACAGATAACTGTGAAGCTGGTTTCAATTGTTTTAATTCTGATGGTTCTTTTAGTTGTGTTGATATTAATGAGTGTGAGTTAGAGACAGATAACTGTGAAGCTGGTTTCAATTGTGTTAATTCTGAGGGCTCTTTTACTTGTGAAGATATAAATGAGTGTGAATTAAACACTCACAACTGCCATATTGATGCAAACTGCATTAACTCAGAGGGCTCTTTTAGTTGTATTTGCAAAAATGGTTTTGATGGTGATGGAATTAGTTGTGAAATTAATCCATTTATGACAACTTGGGTGGCTGGATTTACAAAAACATCATCAGCAACAGTAACAATTCCAACAAATCCAAGCTATACATACAATTATAGTATTGATTGTGATAGTGATGGTATATTTGAAGCAGAAAATATAACAGGTGATTATACTTGTGAATATGATGGTTATGGTACTTATCAAATATCAATTATTGGTGAGTTTCCTGCAATATATTTTAATGATGGTGGAGATAAAGATAGAGTTTTATCTATTGATCATTGGGGCTCTATTAAATGGAAAACAATGCGTTCCGCTTTTGCTGGATGTACAAGAGTAAATATTGAAGCCAATGACTCTCCTGATTTATCTGAAGTTGAGGATTTAAACTCAATGTTTGCTGGTGCGACCTCTTTTAATAGTGATATATCTGGTTGGGATGTTTCTAATGTTAAATACATGAGTTGGATGTTCTCTGGTGCGACCTCTTTTAATCAACCATTAGACTCTTGGGATGTATCTAATGTTTTAACTATGGATGCAATGTTTAGAGAGGCTAGCTCTTTCAATCAATCTCTGAACTCTTGGGATGTTTCAAAAGTAACAATGTTTAATTATATGTTCTATTTAGCTGAATCTTTTAATGGTAATATCTCAAATTGGACTCCATCAAGTGCTCTTTATATGAGCAATATGTTTAGAGCAGCAACACTATTCAATAGTGACATATCAAATTGGGATGTCTCATCTGTTGAGGATATGAGCTATATGTTTTTTGAAGCAACATCATTTAACTCTGATTTATCTAATTGGGATGTATCTAATGTTAGTGATATGTCTCTACTATTTTATTATGCAGCATCTTTTAATAGTGATTTAAGTGCTTGGGATACATCAAATGCTACAGATATGAATCATATGTTTGCAGGAGCAACCTCTTTTAATAGTGATATATCATCTTGGGATGTTTCATCTGTTGTAAATATGAGTGGAATGTTTTATGATGCCTCATCTTTCAATCAAGATTTATCAAATTGGGATGTAGATCAAGTTACAGATTGTCTTTTTGCTTTTCAAAATACACCATCTTGGAGTAGTCCTAAACCTAATTTTACAAGTTGTAATCCTTAATAATCGCAGTGGGTTAAAACAAGATGTTCATCTCTGGCAGTGCATTAAAATACACTGTTCATTTCTTTTTTTTATCAAAAAAACTCTATAAAATATCAATTTCAATAAAAATTTTATCAAGAATTAACTATTTTTTTCCGATAATTAATATATTCTATGTTGTAAGAGGTTAAAATGAGAGTTATTTTGTTTATATTTTTATCTATTCTATTTCTATTTGTAAGTTGTGATGATTCTAAAACCTCTTTAAAGTGCGAAAATGGTTTTGAAGTGGTTAATGATGCTTGTGTTGATACAGATGAGTGCTCTTTAAACACACATAACTGCCTTGAAGTTGCAACTTGTACAAACACAGAAGGTTCTTTTAGTTGTGAATGTCCATCTGGATTTAGTGGAGATGGCATTAACAGTTGTGTTGATATAAATGAGTGTGAATTAGAGACAGATGATTGTGAAACAGGTTTCAATTGTGTAAATTCTGAAGGCTCTTTCTCTTGTGTTGATATTAATGAGTGTGAACTAGAGACAGATGACTGTGAAGCTGGTTTCAATTGTGTTAATTCAGATGGCTCTTTTGGTTGTGAAGATATAAACGAGTGTGAATTAAACACAGATAACTGTGAAGCTGGCTTTAGTTGTGTAAATTCTGATGGTTCTTTTAGTTGTGTTGATATTAATGAGTGTGAATTAGAGACAGATAACTGTGATGTTAATGCAAGTTGTATTAATACAGAGGGCTCTTTTAGCTGTAGTTGCATAGATGGATATCATGGTGATGGTATTAGTTGTGTTTCTAATGCTTTTATAACAACTTGGAAAACAGATAATCAAGCTGATTCATCATCTACTCAAATAACTATTCCAATAAATCCAGAGTATTCATATAATTATGATATAGATTGTAATAATGATGGTGTTTTTGAAGCAACAAATATAACAACTAGTTACACTTGTAATTATGAAGTTGCTGGAACATATCAAGTTGGGATAACTGGTGATTTTCCAGCAATATATTTTAATTTTGGTGGAGATAGATTAAAGATATTATCAATAGATAACTGGGGTTTGATTCATTGGTTATCTATGAACTCTGCATTTGCAGGATGTTCAAATGTAACTTTAACAGCAACAGACTCTCCTGATTTATCTGAAGTTACAGATATGAATCTAATGTTTTATTATGCAATATCTTTTAATGGAGATGTATCAAACTGGGATGTTTCTAATGTTACTAATATGGTTGGAGTGTTTTTTTATGCAAACTCTTTCAATGGAGATGTATCAAATTGGGATGTCTCTAATGTTACTGATATGTATGGAATGTTTGCATATACAAGCTTATTTAATCAACCATTAAGTAGTTGGAATGTATCTAGTGTTACTAATATGAGAGAGATGTTTAATAATGCAACATCTTTTAATCAAGATTTATCATCTTGGGTTGTTTCTAATGTAATGAATATGAGTTATATGTTTTATAATGCAACCTCTTTTAATAGTGATATAAGCTCTTGGGATGTATCTAATGTTATAGATATGAATGAAATGTTTAGTAATGCAGAATCTTTTAATCAAGATATATCAAATTGGGATGTAGATCAAGTTACATCTTGTGATGATTTTGCTTATAATACTCCATCTTGGACTCTTCCTAAACCAAATTTTACAAGTTGTCAGCCTTAATAATGGCAGTGGGTTAAAACAAGATGTTCATTTATGGCAGTGCATTAATTTCGAGCACCTCAATTACCAAATACACTGTTCATTTCTATATCTCTTCTCTTTCCTTAAAGAAAAAAATTGCTAACTTCTTGATATGAATTCAAGATTTTATGATTTTTAAGAAAAATCTACCCTCAAAAAAATATGAATAATAGATGAAAAAATTTAGATTATATAAACACTATTATAAATCTCTTTTTATTTGCAAAAAATTAGAAAATTAGATAGAACTATTTAATAATTTTAAAGAGGAAATTATGAAATCTATTCTTTTATTTATTTTTGTAGCACTATTTTTAGTAGGTTGTGGTGATTCTGAATCAGACCCTAAATGTGAAATAGGATTTTATTTAGTTAATGGAGCTTGTTCTGACATTAATGAGTGTGAGTTAGAATTAGACCAATGTCCTAATGGTTTTAGTTGTGTAAATTCAGATGGCTCTTTCTCTTGTGAAGAGATTATTGTTGATTTATGTGAAAATGTTACTTGCAATGAGT
>JAFGXH010000121.1 GCA_016936735.1 bacterium | reverse complement strand
ATATATAAAAGGTTTAAAAGAGGCTGAAAAACAGATTGAACAGGCAAAAAAAGAGACTGAAAAAGAGAAAATAGAGAAAGAGAAAGCTCAAGCAGAGAAAGAGACTCTTCTTAAAACATCAATAAAAACCCTTTTATCTGTTGGATTAACTAAAGAGAAGATTGCTCAAACTCTAAATATTTCAGTTGAAACAGTTGAGAAGTGGAGTTAAAAAATTCAAACTCAAAATTAACAATATTACTTGCAAAAAATTAAAATATCTATTACAACTAGAAAGTTATATTTATTGTAAAATAATGAAACAAGAAAATATTTATAAGGAGGTATTATGAAAAAAATACTACTACTATTTTTAACAATAACACTATTTTCATCCTGTTCTGAAGACACAGATGATTCAAAACTTGTTCCAGGAACAACATACATGAGACTTTGCAGAAACATGAATAACTATTTTATTGAAAAAGTAAAAGAGTTGGAGATTTGTAAAGATGATGGTTGTGGAGTTCAAGAGCATGAAAATTGGTTAAATGAAAACAACTACTGCGAAACAAAATATCAAAATGATACATTTACCTATTTTAGAAGCTATCATGATTGTGTTATGTCTCTATTAAAGGGAAAAGCATATTATTGTAATGAGATTGGGAGTTGTCATTTTGATACTTTGATAACAAAAGAGGAGATTCAAAGTTTTTTTAAAAAAGAGATTGAAACTCTTCACCCAACCTGTAGTGCAATGTTTGAAAAAAATCTGTTAGATAGATGTGAGTTTGAAAGAGAGGCATATTTTAAAACATATCAAGTTCAATGTGATTTAACAGATGAAGAGTTAAGAGATAAATTAAACTCAACAGAAAATATCTGTGAATCTGTTACAACAGATACAGATTGTGACAATTCTATTGCTAAAAGACATGTAATGGAATTTGTTTCGTCAAATTGTGAATATTTTTCATCTGATGATAGTACTTGGTTAAATAAAAAGGGTTATAAGTGCTTAGATATTGGTAGTGATGATTATGAATGTTTTATGGATGAATTTGAGGAATTTGAGGAATCCTGTTATCCTATAAAAAATTAAAGAAATAGAATTAAAAACTATAAAAGATCTCTTAATGCTCCCTCTAATTTTGGATATTCAAACTCAAAATTGATCTCTTTAAGTCTTTTAGGTTCAACTTTTTGCCCCTCTTTTAACATTTTATATCTCTCACCTAAAAAAAGTTTAAGAGCAAATGTTGGAACAGGCAATACAATAGATAGATCTAAAATCTCTGCAACACTGTATATAAAACCCTTTTGTGTTACTAATTCAGGAGCAACAACATTATAAACTCCACTCATTTCACTATTTTCAATAATAGTCTGTATAACTTTTATAACATCATTAATATGAATCCAAGGGAAATAGTGATTTCCAAAATGTGATACAACTCCAAATTTACTACTCAAAACCATTTTTGGGAAAGCTCCACCTTTGTTTGATAATATTATTCCAAATCTTAAAGCTGCAACCCTTATTGTTGATTTAAAAACCTCACTCTCCCACTCTGAGACTAAATCAGGAATCCACCCCTTCCCTTTTGGAGAATCCTCTGTTAATGTTTTTTCATTCATCTCACCATAATATCCAACAGCAGATGCACTTATAAAACATTCAGGTTTTCTTTCTGTTTTTTCAATAAAATCACAAAAAGCTTTTGTTGAATCTATTCGACTATCTCTTATCTCTTTTAATATTTTATCACTCCATCTATTATCCATTATTGATAATCCAGATAGATTTATCACAACATCAAATATCTCATTAGTATCTATTTTTTTACCATCCCAAATAATTTTTTTTATCTCTTTATTTTTAGGTTTATAACTCTCACTTCGTGATAAAACAGTAACACAATACTCTTTTTTAACAAAAAAGTCTGAAAGAGTCTCTCCTAAAAGACCTGAACCACCACCTATTAAAATACGTTTTCCCATAAATCCTCCAAGAGTTCTATATTTTTATAAAAAATTAACAATAGACCCCTTACATAACCCCTTTTATACCATAAAAATAATAAATTTATTTTCTTCAAGTCCCTCTCCAAGTATTGGGGAGGGATTTAGGGTGGGGGTTCTTTTAAAAAATATAAAAAAGAGTTCTTTTTATAACTTTTTTAAGTTATGTAAGATATCTAACATAATAATTATAATATCTAAAATAGTGTTTGTCTATATAATTATCAAAAAAATTATATTAAGATATAAACATCTAAATTTTTAATTGGCTTTAAAAAACTACTTGACAAAACCATCTGTTTTATGTATATTACAACTCGAATGCACTCGTGGCTCAATTGGATAGAGTAGCAGGCTACGAACTTGTTGGTTGGGGGTTCGAGTCCCTCCGAGTGCATTTTTTTTTATTTTTTCACTGGAGTTCTTCTGTGAATATTCTCCTTACAAATGATGATGGAATCAAATCTGATTGGATTTTAGGTCTTTTTGAGACACTAAAATTTTTAGGTCATACTGTTACTGTTGTTGCTCCAAAAGAGAATAAAAGTGCAGTCTCTCACTCTGTAACACTTCACAAACCAATTCAGGTAATTCAACAGGGTGAATCACTTTATGCTGTTGATGGAACACCTGTTGATTGTATATATCTTGCAAAATATGCAATATTAACACAAAAACCAGACCTTGTTATATCAGGAATAAATGAGGGGCTTAATTATGGTGATGATGTTATTTATAGTGGAACTGTAGGAGCTGCAAGAGAGGCTTATATGAAGGGAATTCCCTCTATTGCTGTTTCTGCTGCAATGGGAGATTATCAAACAGTCTCTTCAACTATTCCTAAAATAACTCCAATGCTAATTGAGTTGTCAAAACTTCTTGGAGATGACTACTTTTTTAATGTTAACATCCCAAATGTTGAGAATTTAGATCCAGAGTTTCACTTTTCATATCTTTCTAAAAAAAAGTGGGAGGAGGAGGTCTCATTCCTTGTTAAAGATCATAATGCTCAATACTATGCAATTGGTGGTCATGAAAATAAAAAAAGAGTTCCACTTGGTTCTGATGCAGATATATTAAGGCAAGGTAAAATCTCTGTAACACCATTAACAGACAACTACACACACTATAAAGTTATTGAAAAGCTAATCAATAACTCTTTTTAGCATATATTTTTAAAAAATTATTCAACTACCCTATAATTTAAATTGAATTAAATAGTTATTATCTATTTATCTTTTATTTTAAGGGTAGATTTTTCTTAAAATCAAATACTCTTAAATTCATACCTAATAGTATAAATAAAAATAAAAAAATAGTGGATATAGAACTTTTTTATTTAAACAAACAAAAAAATAAATGAATAGTGTGATTGATGATTTAATTATCAGTAATTGATATAAAATTGATTAATATCTCTTTTTAATACATATAAAATATTACAAAACCTGAAATCTTGATTTTATATACTATTT
>JAFGXH010000120.1 GCA_016936735.1 bacterium | reverse complement strand
GGTGATATGAGTTATATATTTTTCTTATCCCTTTGTCAAGCTTTTTTTTTATTATTTTTATTTTTTTTTACTTTTTCCCTTTTTTTCCAGTTTTTGAGCTAATTTCAATATATTACATTAAACTTGTTAAACTACTCTAAATAATTACAAAACCTCTCTAATTATATTCAAATAATAGAAAGATTTTTAAACCATTAGATTTTTTTATTTTTATTTGATTTTTATTTTATTAACTACTATATTGTAATGTTTACTATTTGGGGTTACAATGAGTTTATTACTTCTACTATTATCAACAGCATTAATGAATCAATCATTAACTATCTTTGATTCATTAAAACCATCAGCAACTTATAGAGAAAATGGAGACTTAAAAAGAGCCTTCTTTAATAAAAAAATTAAAGGAGATACTAATTTAGAGAAAGCCAATTTCATAATCAATAAAAACAAAAGCCTATTTTTACAAGAGGATGAATTCTCTATAACAGTTGATAAAAATATAGATTTACAAAATGGAGCAGTTTTAAGATATAAACAAAACTATAAAGATATTGAGATTTTAAATAGTGAACTTATTTTTGTTTTTGATAAAAATAAAAATTTACGACAAATTGGGGACTCAACAATAAAAAATATAGATCTCTCTTCAATTGATAAGGCTATCTCAAAATTGATATCTAAAGAGAGAGTTTTATTATATTTAGAGAAAAAATTTAATTTAAATTTAGATTTAAATAGATATGTTGATAAAGTAAAACTAAAGATTGACATAAAAGACAACAATAACTCTTTATTGATATATGAGATTAATTTACCAGAGGCACTACATCTTAATTGGGTTTACTTTTTTAATGCAGAAACAGGTGAGTTTTTAGGAAGAGAGAATAGAGTCTTAGATGCTGTTTATGGTAATGTATACTCCCCATCTCCAGAGGTTTCATCACTTCAAAAGATAGAATTTAAAGATTTTGCTCCCGAGTTTTATGATTCAAATAGTGAATATTATAGAAAACTTTATGGAAATAATGTTGTCTCTTATAACTGTAATATAGGTAGGCCACAAACAATTAATACCCCTTATGGAACCAGCACAATATGTGGTTTAACATTAGATGCTGAAGCTAATGAGGTTAGTGAGAATTTAGAATTCTCATATTTGCCAGATGAGATGTCTAGTGATGATACATTTGCATCAATACAGATGTATTATCATGTTAATCTTGTTCATAACTATTTTTGGGAGAGATTTGGAAATGATTTATCAAGAGAGTTGATGCCAAAATTAACAGCAGTAAGCAATTATCATGAGTATCAAAATGGTAGTTGGGCTAGATATGATAATGCATTTTTCGCACCAGCAGTATATACATCAATGCTTGGATTTCCTTTTGGTGATGCAATTGTTTTTGGTCAAGGAAGTAGTTGTGACTATGCCTATGATGGTGATGTTATCTACCATGAGTATACTCATGGTGTTGTGGATAAAACATCATCACTTGTTGGATATAATTTTGATAAATATGGATTAAGTGCAGAACCAGGTGCTATGAATGAGGGTTATGCAGACTATTTCTCATCAACAATTGCAAACGACTCAATAGTTGGAAATCATGCTGGAGTTTCAAGAGATCTTGATAATGATTTAAAGTGTTCAGAGGCTGTAAAGGGTGAATCTCACTATGATAGTAGATATTTTTCAGGTTCATTATGGAAAATTAGAGAATCATTAGGTTCTGAAATTGCAGACAGAATAATATTTAAAGCAATGGCATCTCTTCCTAGTAGATGCTCAATGAATGAGGCAAGAGTTATCACAGAAAATGTTGCAGCAGAGTTTAGTGAAAATTATAGAGATATTGTTCATCAAGCATTTGAATCTCATGGATTAGTTGACTGTGATAGAGCAAAACCATATGATAGTAACAATGTTCAATATGATTTTATTGGAGGAAAATCAAATAGTGATAATCCCCTTTCAACAAGAGAGTTTGGAACATCATATATGCAATATAAAGTGACTGTTCCAGAGGGAAAAAAATCTATGAGAATTGATTTTACAACTCATCCTGACCAATGGGGCTGGAGTGTACCAACACCACTATTATCAATTGTTATTAAAAAGGGTGAACCAGTAACATTTAGTTTAGAGAGTGGAACTCCTATCCATAATGGAGATTATGTTATTGATTTAAAATCACAAACAGGCTCTACAACAATTCAGGGGCCATGTTTCTCTTCAGGAGATTGGTATATTCACTTTTTGAACTATGGAGGTAGTGGTATTTTTACAAATCTTGATATTAAACTTTTAGAGACATCTAGCAATATTCCATTATATGATAGTTGTGAAGAGAATAGATGCTCTGAAGAGAACCCAACTGGATTTTGTGATAATGAATTAAGATGTATAGATGGAGAGTGTAAAGACTCCTGTTCAGAAATCTCACCAAATGGCTATTGTTATCAAGGAAAAGAGTGTATTAGTGGTGTTTGCACTGCAACTTGTGGAGATAGTTATCCAAATGGAGTATGTTTAGATTTATCAACTCTATGTATTAATAGAGAGTGTCAGATTCCATGTTCAAAATCGAATATAGATGGAGCCTGTTCTGGAGATGATATTTGTAATAGTGATGGAGTTTGTGTTGATGCCTGTTCAGACTATAATCCAACAGGTTATTGTGCTGATGGTGCTATTTGTAATGAGGGGGTTTGTGAAGAGCCAATTAAAAACAGTTCAAACTCAGATGGATGCTCATTTAACACACAAAACAGTTCAAATGGCTTAATCATTTTAGCAGTGTTCACATTTTTAATGATAATCTTTAGAAAAAAATCGTTTAAAATCAGATAAATCGAATATATCCACCCAAAAAAAAAGAGCTATTCAGAATTAAATACCAAAAGGGCCATATCGATTTTGTTCCTATAAAAAAATTAAATCCTGCCTAAAATCAAGAGAAAATAGGATAAAAAATCTATTTTTTGATGGTTTTAAAACTCAACTATTTTATATAAAATGTTCATATATAGGATTGTTGAGATAAATAAAGTAGGAGGTAAAATGGAAAATCGAATTTTAGCTGTTTTAGGTTTTATTATTGTTTCAATTAGTGTTTTTTTACCACTTATTCAAGGAGCAGAAGTATTTAGTGAATTAACTAATGGTGAATTTACTGGTAGATATATTGATGGAGATGGGAAAATTCTACTTGGTATAGCTATTTTAGGGTTTATATTATCAATTAAAAATTCAAGTAATACTAATCTTTTTTCAGGAATTATATCTTTAATAATTATTGCATTTATTGCATATTTCTCTTTTTCATTCAATGATTCTCTTGGAAAAGATGCAAAATATATTAAATTTGATTATGGTTTTTATGCAATGTGGGTTGGTGCAATAATAGCCTTAATAGCATCGATTTTAAGAGTCTTTAGTTCCAACAAAAATGAAAACTAAAATTAATCCTAAATGTAAATAATTTTTGACAAAAAAAAAAAAAATGATAAAACTTTTTGTGAACTTTGATAGGGAGAAGGATGGAAATTCAGATTAATGCAGTTGCAAAAAAGTTCATATTTAAGGCACCAATCACAGGAACAATTAACATAAAACTTCCTTGGGGTTGTATTATGGAGGATATTGTTTCTGAAAAATTTCTTAAGGCTTTAAGAGATATCAGTTTTGATGGTGTGAAAATTGAGGGATATGTTTCTGTTAATGGAAAATATCACTATTTATAAATAATTTGTAACTATTCAGTGGAAACTGATTTTAGTTATTTTTTTTAAATTTTAAAAGAACCCCCACCCTAAATCCCTCCCCACTACTTGGAGAGGGACTTGAAGAGTAGGTAAAATGCTAATTTTATTTACTAAAAAGAGGAAAAAGATATGAGGGGAAAAGAAAAAAATAGTTTTTTATCTAAAATTTAAATTCCGATGAATAGTTACAATAATTTTATTAATTTCTTAGGAGGGAAAGATGATTGATTTGAAATTTGAAGTAGTAAAACATGGGTATGAAATACTCGAAAATAAAAATAAATTTAACTCTTTTATGAAGCAATTCTATCAAAAAGAGAATAAATTAAGAAATATAATATCTATACTTATTGAAGAAGAACTAGTTTTAAAAATTAAAACAGGAATAAATCTTTTTTTAATAAAAGAGGAAGCATTAGATTTAACAGGAGTTTCAGATGAGTTATTAGTTTCAATAATAAATACAATTGCAATTGCATACAATAGAGAGGATTTATTATTAGAAAATACGGAGAGAATTCTTGCAAAATGGAGCAACTATATAAACAATAGAGATGATTTATTAATAGAAAATACTACACTACAAATAGTTACTCCAATAAAAACAAATGTTGAATTTATAAACTTTGAAAATGGAGAAAGATATGAGGGAGAGGTTTTAAATGGAAAACCTCATGGAAAAGGAGTTATGTATTATAACAATGATTTTAAATATGAGAGTGCTTGGTATAATGGTTTTATTCATGGAAAAGGATTTCTTTTTTATAAAAATGAGATGTTTGAAATTGAATGGAGTGATATTGATACTAAAATTGAGTTTATTTATTTAAAAGAATATAAAAATGATAAAAAAAGAATGGCAAATAAGGGTATTGGAATTATTATAAAAAATATTGGGGATAATTATTTAGAAAATAATAATATTCTAAAAGCATTTGAATGTTATAAAATAGCATCTGAACTAGAAAATTCAGATGCTATGTTTAATATTGGATTTTTTTATCTAAATGGTGATGGAATAGCACAAGATTATTTTAAAGCAACTGAATGGTTTCAAAAATCTGCTGAGTTAGGAAATAATCTAGCTATGTTAAGTCTTGGAATTTGTTACTTGGAAGGTAATGGAGTAATACAAAATCACTTAAAAGCAACTGAATGGTTTCAAAAATCTGCTGAGTTAGGAAATTTAGATGCTATAAATTTTTTAAAAAATAGTCATCAAAATATTAATAATGAGATACAAACTAATCCAAAAACTTTTGAATGCTATCTAGAATCTGCTGAATTAGGAAATCCAAG
>JAFGXH010000119.1 GCA_016936735.1 bacterium | reverse complement strand
TTCTGGGTTTTCCAAAGTCAGAAAAATATCTAATAGATCTATATTGATGTAGATTTTTTATACCATTAGGATAACATCTAATAGGAGGTTTCATTGATATTATCTCATGATAACTTAGGCTTTCAATATCTTCTTTAAATTTTAAATCTTTTTTTAAAAGATATAATTGATAATTTCTTAATATTATTCCAGAGATGTAGTCTGCATGATATACACCTAAATCATTAAAATATTTAGATAATCTTGAGCCTCTCCATAATTTCCAACTATTTCTTATTGACATACCTAATCCAAAATGAAGATTTGATATATCTTTTTTTATTAACTCAATCTCCTCTTTATTTAATATTTTATCTAACTCTTTAAAACAGTCATTTATATCTTTTGGAATATATATTCCATCTATTTTTTCTGTTAATATATAGTTTAATGTCTCTTTTTTTTCTTTTTTACAAATAGGATTTTCTGCAAATATTAGATTTGATAAAATCAATGTAACTATAATTAAAATTAGATATTTCATAAAATCTCCTTATAAAATATTTTTCTGTGTAATTTTTATAATATGAAATTATATTTCATAAAAAGTTTAATTAAAAAATAAAAACAGGATAAAATATCCATTTTTATAGACAATAGATTTTTGATTTAGTTCTATATTTTTTATAAATAATGAAGAATAGATTTAAAAATACTTAGTTATTTTACTATTTTATAAATAACAGCTGCAAGAGGGGGAATATCTATTTGAAGTGAATAGTTTTTGTTGTTAAATCTTTTTTCAATAATCTCACCATTTTTACTGTTTGGAAAATCGCTTCCAAAATATATACTTGAGTCAGAATTAAATATCTCCTCAATTCTTCCTTTAAAATCAAATCCAATTTGATAACCATAGTGAACATTTGGCTTAAAATTAAATAGGCAAAGAAACTGTTCTCCATCTCTATTTTCTCTAATAAAAGATATAATGGAGTTTTCTGAATCATTACAATCAATCCATTTAAACCCATTTGGAGAAAAATCTAACTCCCAAAATACACTACTATTAATATATAGTTGATTAATATTTTTAACAAAATCAAAATATTTTCTATTCTCATCTCTATTTAATAGCTCCCATTGAAGAGATGATAAACAGTTCCATTCTGAGTATTGAGCAAATTCAGAACCCATAAAATTAAGTTTTTTTCCTGGATGAGATATTTGATAAGTATAAAAAGTTTTTAAATGTGCAAATTTTTGCCATAAATCACCAGCCATTTTATTTATTAAAGAGCCTTTTCCATGAACAACCTCATCATGTGATAGTGGTAGCATAAAATTTTCAGTGTAGTTATACATCATTGAGAATGTTATATCTTTTTGATGATATTTTTTATATTGAAACTCTTTTCTCATATATTGAATTGAATCATTCATCCATCCCATATTCCATTTAAAATCAAAACCTAAACCACCATTTTCAACAGACTCTGTAACTTTAGGATATTGAGTTGAATCCTCCGCAATTATTAAAACAGATGGATGCTCTCTTTTTATTGTTGAGTTAAGATTTTTAAAAAACTCAATTGATTCTAAATTCTCATTCCCTCCATATATATTAGGAATCCACTCTCCAGCTTTTCTTGAGTAATCAAGATATAACATTGAAGCAACAGCATCAACTCTAATTCCATCAATATGAAACCTATCAATCCAATATAGTGCATTTGATATGTAGAAATTTTTCACCTCATTTCTACTAAAATTTGGGATTAATGTTCCCCACTCTTTATGCTCCCCTTTTCTTGGATCACTATGTTCATAAAGAGATGTTCCATCAAATTTTGCTAATGAGAAATTATCTTTTGGGAAATGTGCAGGAACCCAATCTAATATAACTCCAATACCATTTTCATGAAAAAGATTTATAAAATATATAAAATCATCTGGTGTTCCAAATCGACTAGTTGGAGCAAAATATCCTGTAACCTGATATCCCCATGATTCATCAAGAGGATGCTCCATTATTGGCATTAACTCTATATGTGTATAATTTAAATATTTAACATGATTCAGTATTTGATGTGCTAAATCTTTATAGTTTAAAAAATAGCCATTCTCTTTTTTAAAAGAGCCTAAATGAACCTCATAAACAGATATTGGCATCTCTTTAGAGTTTTTTTTATCTCTATTTTGAATATAATCCCAATCATTCCAAACTGATTCAGCTTTAAAACTATATGTTATTGAGCTATTTTTAGGTCGTTTTTCAAAAAGCATACCATAAGGATCCACTTTTTGAATATATTTTCCATTTTTTGTATTAATATCATATTTATAGCATTGATAATCTTTTACATTTTGAATAAAAAGCTCCCAAACTCCAGAGTTTCCAATAGAGTTCATTTTATTAATATCTCTATTCCAATCATTAAAATCACCAATAACAGATACTGATTTTGCATTTGGAGCCCAAACAGCAAAATAGAATCCCTCAACTCCATTTTGTATCATTTTATGAGAACCAAGTTTATCATATATTTTATGATGATTTCCCTCATTAAAAAGATAAAGGTCAAAATCTGTTAAAATAGGTGAGTTATAGTTTCTATTGTTTTGATTCTCAGTTCTCATAACAGCCTCCAAATATACATACCATTAGGTATATAGAGTTTTTAAAAATAAAAGATAGCTATAGTGTCTGTTTTTATAACTATCTTTTGTCTGATTTTTTATAAATTGTCTCTTTTTTTTATTGTAAAAAATAAATATTACAAAAAAAATCTATTAACTAAATATTCCATGTCTAAACTGTTTACAAACTGTTTGAGCCTTTTCAAAAGAGAGATCCATCTCATCTTTTGTATAAAAATAGTAGGAAATAG
>JAFGXH010000118.1 GCA_016936735.1 bacterium | reverse complement strand
ATGATTTTTTAAAGATTTCATTAATAAAAATATCAATATAAAAATTATTGGTTGAACAATAAATGATATTAAAGTGGTTTCAAAAAATATTGCTTCAATAGTTGCCCTATCTGGATAAAAATCATTATGATAATATTCAAAAATAAAAAGTTTAATAGCATCTGTGTCAAAATATTTTTTTATTACTATTACTGAAACAATTATAGATGCTATAAGAGTAATAAAGGATATTATTTGAAAAACTGCTCTATTATCAGATAGATTATCTGTTTTAAATACTGTTTTTATAATATTTTTTTTATCTGCTCTAAATGATATTAATCTATTTAGATTATTATTAAAAACTTTAACAACAAACATTATGTTTATAATATATAAAATAATAAAAATAGTTGTTATAAAGTACTCCATATTATATTTTAAAGAAAAATAGATACTTGAAATAGTAGTAGATGATATTAAAAATGTTGTTGGAAGTGTATATATTATTGTCATAAATAGTGTTAAAAATAGATTTAATCTACCTATTTTTTCATCTCTATGAAAAACTATTGCACTAATAATTAGATATGTAAGAGATATACCAACTATTGAATAAGTTATTTCTGGCATAACCATTTTATCCTCCAATATTATTTCTTTAAACCACAATAGATTATATAACGAATATGTTTAGAAAAAGTTTTAATTATTTTTATTTAATCAGAACTATTACATGAAGAGTTGATTTAAAAGATAGTTCAGACAGAGATATTTAAATGAGAGATTGTATTTTGATTTCTTTTTGGTCCATATTCATTATCCTCTTTTGGATTTAGAAGGGATAGGGAAAATTGATAAAGAGTCCCAATATGTCTATTCTTTTTTAATATTTTTTCAAGTAACTCTTTTGAAGCCTCTGTTCTTAACTCTTTTTGTTTTATAAGATTTTCAAGAGTTTTAATATAAACAGTTTTTTTATCTCGAATATCATTTAATAAATCAATATTCAGTTTTTGTAAAGCTAACTCCTCTTTTTCAAGAAGCTCATAAAACTCATTTAAGATATTATCAATCATTTTAAACCCATTTTAAATCAATTTTAAATAAAAAATTTATAAAAATTTTTATAGCAATCCAAAATATAACAGATAAAAAAAATAATATCAAATAAAATTCAAAAACTATAACTCTAAAAACAAAATAGATTCTAAAATAGGATACTATAAATAATTGATTTATTCTTTTGAAATATGATATATTGGAATCTGAATTTTGGTGATATTTTTATGGAACTAAATCTTTCAAAAAGAGAATTAACTCTAAAACTTGTTTACTATGGTCCCGCTTTAAGTGGTAAAACAACAAATTTACAAATGATTCATCATTTTCTTCATGGAATAAGTGCATCAGATATGGTAACACTTGATACTCAAAATGATAGAACTCTGTTTTTTGATCTTTTACCTCTTGAATATGTTAGTAAAAGTGGTTTTAAAGTAAAATTTAAACTATTCACTGTTCCTGGTCAGGTAATTCATTCATCAACAAGGAGAATTGTTTTAAAAGGGGCTGATGGAGTTGTTTTTGTTGCTGACTCTCAGAGAGATTTAAGAAAAGAGAATAATCAAAGTTACCGAGATCTTTTAACAAATCTATCTTTTCATAATATTGAGGATATTCCAATTATAGTTCAATTTAATAAACGGGATCTTCCAAATATTTTATCTAAAGAGGAGGTTGAGGTTTTTGCACAAAAAGCAGGAGTTCCTGTAACTGCAGCAATAGCATTGAGTGGAAAGGGGGTTTTAGAGACTTTTTCACTTTTAATTCAAAAAAGTTATGACTCTGTTAATAATAGATTCTCACTTGCTGAAAAATTTTATATATATAAAGAGGATCTATTAAATGGAATATTCCATAAAAAATAGAGATTTAAAACTATTTAGTTTTTTATTGTAGTATAATAGTGGGTTTATGAAATAAGTAACTATCAAAAGAAGATTAAATGGAACATAGTTTTATATTAGAACCATCACTTTCTGACCTTCTACCTCTGAAAGTTATTGAGGATTTTTTTATTGAATCTGAAGAACAATTTAATGTTATTATACAGGTTCTGGATGAAAATAATCTTTTATATTATCAATCAAAAAATGGTGAGATAGATTCAAAAACAGTTTTTGATAATAGTTTTTCATTAAAAGTTGAGCATGAGATAAAAGCAAATATCTATTTCTCTATTCCAGAAACATATAAAGATATTTTTAAAAATCTTTTTATAAATAATGTAAAAAAAATATTTCATCTTCAATATAAAATATTTTTAACAAACAATTTTCATTTGAAAATGGTTCAAAACTCTTATGATGAGTTAAAAGAGAAAAATGAGAAACTAATGGAGGCCTATCAGGCATTAAAAGAGTTAGATATTATTAAAAACAACTTTCTTGCAACAATATCACATGAGTTAAAAACCCCTTTAACCTCAATTATGGGTTATGCAGAGTTAATACAATTGGAGGAGAGTTTATCTGAAGAGGGAGAGGAGAATCTTGAACGAATATTAAAAAATGCAGAGGAACTTTTTCAGCTTATTAGACAACTTCTTGATATATCTAAAATTGAGGCAGGTGCAATAAGAGTACAAAAAGAGAGAGTTCCACTAAAAAATATACTAAATAATCTAAAAGAGAATCTTAATTTTCATATAAAAGAGAAAAATATAACATTAAAAGAGAATATTTATATTGATATAAATGATTTTTATATTATTGTTGATGAGGAGAAGATTTTTCAATCATTAAGAAATCTATTAACAAATGCTATTAAATTTTCAAATAATGACTCAATTGTTGAGATAACAATTAAAAAAATTTTTAAAACTATTGAGTCTGATGATCCAGATGATAATGATTTCACCTTTTTTGGTCCAGAAGAGAGAGAGTTTCTACATATAGGGGTAAGAGATTATGGTATTGGTATTCCAGAGACTCAGCAGATAAGAATATTCGAACCATTTTTTCAGGTAGATGGATCTCAAACAAGGAATCATGGTGGAACAGGTTTGGGTCTTACTATTGTAAAAAGTTTTATGTTAGCTCATAATGGTTCATATGGATTAACAAGTAAAGTTGGAGAGGGTAGCTATTTTTGGATTGAGTTACCAATAGAGTAACCTATTTTAATTTTAGGATTTTTGTGAAAAATATTATTTTTCTTTTCTCTTTTTTTTTCTCAATAGTTGCTTTCTCTGAAGCAGACTATATATCTGTTATAGAGAAAGCTGAATCAAATTTTGAATATGGTAAATATAGTAATACAATTTCTGATTTAGAGAATTTTTTAACTAAAAATAAAAAAACATTAACATCATTAGAGATGATAAGAGTATATAGAATGCTTGCAATATCAAATTTCTATCTAAAAAATTTAGACAACTCAGCTCTATATATAAAAAGAATCTTTTTTATTCAAAGTGATTTTCAGTTTGATCCCGTAATGGTCTCTCCAGAGTTTATTGAGTTTACAAAAAAAATTTTAAAAATATATAAGGATGAGATAGAGAAAAATAGAATATTTTTAGATGAGTATAAAAAATTTAAAAATCCAACAAAGTATAAAAAGAAAAGTAAAAAAAAGGAGTTTTATATAAACTTTATTCCATTTGGATTTGGACAGTTTCAAAATGGTCATAACTATAAGGGCTATTTTGTTATGACTCTTGAATCAATATTTCTATTAACCAATTTAGCAAGTTATACACTTTTAAAATATAATCAAAAAGATGACTATACTTTTGATAACTCTGAGTTGGCAAGAACAGGGGTTCTTATAAATAATGTATCATTTTTTTCATTTATTTTGATATATATATATGGAACAATAGATGGTGTTGTTTACTATAGAGCTGTAGAGAATATAAAAGTTCTACAAAGTAATAGATTTAATATATATCCAGTTATTTCAACAGAGCAGAAGGCTGTTTTTTTTGAATGGAGATTTTAAAAAAGGATTAATACCAAGTCACTTTTTTCCAATTTGGATTAAAACCACTTCCACAATCAATAATAGTTTTAACCTCATAATATATCTCACTGAATAGTCGTGGTGGAACAGTTTTTATAGGGCATTTTGTGTTATAATTTAATCTAAAAATCAGTTTGTAAACAGGAACCTCTGAGTCATCAATAATTGCTCTAATGCTATCACCCATAAACTCAAGAGATGCATACATTTTATATTCTGGATAGCTTTTTTCATAGCTATAAAATGCTCCAGCATCCTCAACAACACCAGTTGTCCATCCTTTTGCAGTTAAACGACTTCTAAGAAGAGTTCTTTTTATCATATGTCCCTCAAAATCACGTAGAAACATATCATCTTTTTTAGTTTCATCAATATAAAATATTGGTCTATTAAGTTGTGGAAATGGTTGATTTATCTCATAATCTTTAAATTGCTCATTCCATCTCTCAATCTCCTCTTTACTCATCTCAATAGGGTGTAAAAGAGATATAAAACCTTTTGATGGAAGAGATATTGTATCTTCATGTTGATTACTAAATGTTCCATCCTCAAGATATCTAAAAGAGTCTATTTTTTTTGTTAATTGAACATCCTCAAACACTCCCCAAATAAGAGCCATAGCAAATTTTTTCATAATTGGATTATTAACAAATAGCTCTCTCCATAAATCAATTCTCCAAGAGCGATTTACAGTAAAACCTTTCTCTAATCTTTCAAGTTGCAATTTAACCTGCTCTTTTACCCCTTTTTTTATCTCTTTCAAATCCTCTGCTGACTCTTTTGCAAGCTCTGCATTATCATTTGAGTTTGGTTTTGGTAGTGATTTTATAATTTTTCCACTCTCATCTGTTATAGATAAATCTAAATCTGGAGTTATTGTAAGTTCAAAAACTCTTGTTCCATAGCTTAAAAGTTTTTTTCCATTAGGAGAGAATCCGAAATCTGGAATAATTTTATCAAGTAGCTCCTCTTTTGTTAAATTAAATCTTCTTGCAGTATCCTGAATGCCTCTTTTTGCTGCATCTTGAACTCTACTATCTTTAATTTTTTTTTCTAGAAAGTTTGCTTTTTGAAGAGCTTTAGGTGTTCCCATTCCAGCAACAATTGCTGCAATCTCTCCTGCTATTGCACCTCTTCTTAAACTAACAAGCTCTTTAATATCCTCTACAAGTCTATCAATAATAGAGTCATCTGCATACTCTGCAACAATTTTAAGTAACCATTTTGTTTTATTATCTTTTGTTGTTGCCCAATTTTCATAAATAGTTTTTGCAAACTGTTTTAATGAATCAATTGTAAATATATTTTTAGCCTCTGATATATAAATAGAGACAGAACTATTATGATAGTGTTCAAATAGAGATAAAACTTCAGGTATATATTGAGTTCCATCACTTAAATCTTCACTAAATGTTAATGTTGCACCTGAATAATATTGATGATATCCCATAGATTTTTTAAGTTTTAAAGCACTTATTCTCTGAAAATAGCTATCTTTGACCATTTTTTCTCCCATAAAAAACATTTGCTACTCAGAATATCATAAAATATCTATTTTTTGAATAGTTCTGAATGAGAATTGATTCTTTCAAGAATAATAGTTTTTTCATCTTCAAAAATTTTATATATGAGTAATAAATCAGATTTTACATGAAGTTCCATAAAGCCTTTATAATTACCAACTAATGCATGTGGTCTACAACTTTTAGGTAATATATCTCTATCCAACAACAACTTAATAATAATGAGTGTTATATCTTTATCTTTTGTAGACAGTTTTTTGAAATCCTTTTCAAAGGCTTTTGTTGATTTATAATTATAAGAAGTCATTACATTTTTCCAAATTTATTTAAAAAATCTTCAGCAGAACCACCACTCATTTTAGAAATAGGCTCATTAAAAGCTTTAATAGTTTTTTCATTTGGAATATGATCTGATGGTGGTAAAGTTCTATAATCATAAGGGTTTATTTTATCCTCATCAATCTCATTATCTAATTTCATATCAAAAGGAATACCTTTTGAATTAACTACTTTTCTCATGAAAATATCAAAAGCAGTTTTAGGATTAATTCCTAATTTTTTTAAAATTTCAATAAACTCATTAGCAATATGCTCATCATTTTTTGAAGACATATATTTAATCATGTTACTCTCCAATTCACACTCCATTATAATTATAACAAATAAATGTGAATCATACAAGTATATATGAAAAATAGAGTAATAGTTATGAATTTTTAATTTTTATCTATATTTTTGTTATTTGTATATATTAGATGTTATATTTTAACTCTATTAAAAAGATAAAATATTATCTTTTATAACCGAATAGAGAGTAATAGTGTTATATCTTTTTTTTAATAAAAGATATTTTAGTTTTATATATATTTTTTGAAATATAATAAAAAATTATTAATAACTAAAGGGGGTAATATATTATGAAACTATTTTTGGTGATATTTTTATCTATATTTTTTATTAGTTGTAGTTCAAAAGTTGTATTGAAAAATGATACTCAAAATATAGAGATTGCGAACTATGCAAAAAAGTATGATGGTGAGAAAAAAACTCCAAATGGATTTAGAAATGATTGTTCAGGTTATGTTCGAATGGTTTATTCCCACTTTGATATAGATCTTTTTGATGTAGATCATAATCCAAATGATAGTGGTTCAGAGATAATATACAAATTTTTTGAAGAGAATGGTGCAGTTTATAGTAAAAAATATAGACCACAACCTGGTGATGTAATATTTTTTGATAATACACATGACAAAAATAAGGATGGTAAACTAAATGATCCATTCACACATGTTGCAATAGTATTATCTGTTGATAGTGATAATACAATAACCTATATACATCGTTCATCACGAGGAATAAATATACAGGGAATGAATCTATATAAACCAAATGAACAGTATATT
>JAFGXH010000117.1 GCA_016936735.1 bacterium | reverse complement strand
CAACCTCTAAAGTATCAGATTCAACCTCTAAAGTATCAGATTCAACCTCTAAAGTATCAGATTCAACCTCTAAAGTATCAGATTCAAGCTCTAAAGCATCAGATTCAACCTCTAAAGTATCAGATTCAACCTCTAAAGTATCAGATTCAACCTCTAAAATATCAGATTCAACCTCTAAAGTATCTGATTTAACCTCTAAAGTATCAGATTCAACCTCTAAAGTATCAGATTCAACTTTTGTTGATTCCAAAAGAAGAGATTTTCTTTCTACCTCTATTTTAGAGTCTATCTGTTCAGCTTTTTTTGAGTTATGAATACTATTTTTACTCTGAAAAATAGATTTTTTCTGTTCTGTTTTTTCATATCCAATTAATTTTTGTTTGTCTTTTATAGTTTGATTTGAATCTTCATTCAAAAGAATCTCAATATTTCCTTTAATTTTTGCACCATCAGCAATACTTAAACTACTACATTTTAAATTTCCAGCAAAAATAGAGTTTTCAGAAATTTTTATATCACCTTTTGAGTAGATATCTCCAATAAAAATCCCTTTTAAAATAAGAGAATTAACATCTATATTCCCTTTTACAACTGCAGATTCTTCAATAATTAATATATTTGATAAATTAATCTCTCCCTCAACCCTACCATAAATTATTAGCTGTTCATTACCAGAAACAGAGCCATAAATGGCTGTTGAATGCTCTATTACACTAAAATCACTCATATAATCCTCTAAACTCACTAATTTATCAAGTTGACAAAACATTCATCATCACAAATCACTATTAAACATAATATGGGTGTAAAAATCAAAACTATTTTTCAAAATCTGTTCTTTTATACTATTTTAATTTTAATGGGTTCACAATCATTAGTAGTGGAGGTAGAACAAATAGAACACCTAAAAGTGCAGCAAACATTACAACCATTGTCAAAATAGAGTAGTGAATTATTGCAATAAAATCTGAAAAAAGTAGAACCATTACACCAATAATAATTAATACACTTGTAAATATAATCGCTTTTCCTGTTCCTAACATTGTATATTTTAAGGCATCTATATTATTTTTATGTTTTTCTCCCTCTATTTTATATCGTGCTAAGAAATGTATAGAGTCATCAACAGCAATTCCAAGGGCAATTGAGAAAATCAATACTGTTGATGTTCTTACAATAATTCCAAAACCACCCATAACTCCCATTGTATATAATATTGGCATCATATTAGGAATCATACTTAATAGTCCTAGTTTAATAGATCTAAGCATTATAATCATTGTTAATGCAATAAAAATAAATGCTAATCCTAATGATAAAATCATATCATGAATTATATTATTAAGAGCTCGAAATGCAACAAAAGTTCCACCTGTTATTTTTACCTCAACATCTTTTGGAAAGAGTTTATCAATATCTTTTTTTAATTTATCAACAGTAATAAAAAACTGATTTAAACCAACATCTGTTTGAGCAAATGAGAATTTTAGTTTATCTCCATTTGTGGAGACAATATTTCCAATATCTCTCTCCCCTTTTTCTGAATCTTTTAATCTTCCATAGTAGTTTAATATTAAATCTTTACTATCTGGAATAGTAAGATATCTCTCTATTGAGCCATTTGCAGCCCAATAACTCTCTTTTATATAGTCTGAAATAGTAACAATAAAACCTATTGAACTATTTTTTCTTAGTTCTTTTTTTAACTCATCCATTGCCTTTAAAACATCTACTCTTAAAATCGAGTTTTTTTCACCTGTTTTAGACTCAATTGATATCTCAATTGGTAATACACCTGTCATGTTTTTTTCAACAAACATTATTCCTTGTCGAATAGGATTATTCTCCTTTAACTCCTCTAACATATGTGTGTTAATATCCATTTTAGTGATAAAATAGATTGCAATGGAGAGGATAAGTATTGCAATAAAAAGATTTCTCCAAGGATGTTTTATATTAATTTCATGAATTTTTAAAAGCAGTTTATCCAGATTAATACCCTCTTTTCTTTTTTTGAAAATAGGTTTTTTTATCATATAGAGTATACCAGGAAGAAGAAGCATTATAAACATAAAAGCCAATAAAATCCCAATACCAGAATATAAACCGAGTCTTTTTATTATATCTATTTTTGCAGATAAAAGTGAGAAAAAACCAATTGCAGTTGTAAAACTTGTTATAAAACAGGCTTTAAAAAGGTCAAAAAATGTAATCTCTATTGCCTGTTGTTTCTCTAAGCCATTCTCATTTATTTCAAAATGATATCTATGAAGAATATGAATTGTATCAGAAAGTCCAATAACAAGAATAAGAGTTGGTATAATATTATTTACTATATTCAAACTCTCTCCACTCATTGCCATAATTCCAAATGTTGCAACTGCAGCTAAAGAGACAATTGTAAGTGGTAAAAATATTCCATGTGGTTTTTTAAAAAGATATAAAAGAACAACCCCCATAACAATAGCAGAAAGAAAGAAGAAGAAAAATAGATCACTACCAATAAGTCTGCTATATTCACCTTGAACAATTGGAATCCCACTAAAACCATATTGAATATTCAGATTTTTAAAAATTTCAGAATTCTCTTTTTTATAATTTTTAAAAATTTTCATAACTTTTTGAATAACAGGTCTTCTTTCTCCCTCTGTTGTTAATATATTATCCATTTTTAGGATAATAGCTGTTGTTTTTCCATCTTCAGAGAGTAACTGTTTTTTTAAAAGATTACTTTTTAAAACACTATCTCTAAGATTTGGTAAATCTGAATAGTCATCTTTTTTAAAACTATCTAGTTCTGTTTGAGATATAAATGGTTCAATAATTAAATCAACAACATTTTTATCATCAGTCTCTTTTCCATAAATATGTTGTGTATTTGTTAAAGATATAACATACTCAACTGGTTTTATAGTGGAGCCAATTGGAGCTTTATATGAATCAAATTGAATTTTATCTGAATTCTCATTTTTTTTCGAGGGTAGATTTTCTGATAAATCTTTATTTTCACTTAATTCAATACTATTGTTATTTTTTTCTAAAGAGTCATCAATAATCTCCTCTTCATCCTCAATAATCTCCTCTTCTTGAAAGTTATCTTTATCAACACTATTAGAGTTTTTTAATACTGTAGTATTCATAATATTAAAAACATCATCAGCATTATTTATAACCCTAAGTCTTGATTGCTCTTTTTTGTCTGTATCAACTTTTAATTTTCCTCTTTTTATAGTTATCTCTGATATAGATTTTGTTAAATTATCAACCATTTTCATAAAGGCTGGAGTAAATATTTTATCACTTTTAAGGGCTAAAATAATTAATCCATCATCATTTCCAAAAACTTTTTGATGTTTTGCAAGAAAATCTAACTCTGGATCATCTGATAAATAGAGAGATCTTGTTGAGAAATCTATATCAATAAAAATAGCTCTATAACCCAAATATGAAACGAAAAGAAGGGAAAATAGAAATACTAATATTCTAAAAGATATCAATTTTCTTATAAATAACATTAAATCTCCTTTAAAAGAGTAAAAGATAATCTACATTCTTTTTATCTATTTGTCAATTATTTGTGAATCGATTTTAAAACTTTTAAAGATATTAAAAATATTTTTCATTTAAAATATTTTTAATAATAAAAAACTTGATTTTTTATAGAAAAAGATGGATTCTAAAAAAGTGCCGTTTGGCATTATTTTAGGGTATATATGGTTACATTAGATGATTTTTCAGCTATTTTTGATAAATACAGTCTCTCTTCTGAGGAGTTGGGACTTTGTTTAATTTTTAGAAAAGAGTATCTAACAATAGATAATCTTCAGTCACACTACTCTGAACTTGATTCAACAGCTCTTTTACCTGAGGGAGCAGATATTGAGCTTCATATCAAATACCTCTCTTTACTATTTTCAGAAGATAGAGAGGAGTATATACAGTTTCATAAAACAATTGCCCGTTTTCATCTTCATCCTGCAGAACATATTGCTGCAGTATTCTCTTACAGAGAGATACTACTTGAGATTTTTTTACCATTTTGGTCTGAAAAAGATAAAGATGCATTTATGAGACTATTAAGAAAAAAATTTATTTTAGATATCTCAATATTTTCATCTGTTTTATATTCACTACAACAAAAATATATTATTGAAGCTTCAAGAATTGATACCTTAACATCACTTCCAAATAAACGTGGATTACTTTTGAAAATGGAGGAGTTATTAGAGGCAAAAAAAAGTTTCAATGTTGCAATATTTGATATTAAAAAATTTGGATATCTGAAGGAGCAACTTGGATTTACAAATGGTGATTATTTATTAAAATTGATGAAAGAGAGAATATTAAATGATTTAAAAAATGGTGAATTTCTCTCAAGAAGTGGTTTCGATGAATTTACAATTATTTTTCCCAAAAACTTTACAGAGTTAGAGTTAACAGAAAGAATAGAGGAGATTTCGAGTCTATTTAAGGAACCAATTGTTTTTAGTCAAGATGAGGTTAAAATAAAATTTAATGTTGGAGTTTCAAAATATCCAGAGGATGGTATTTCAGCAGAAAATCTTTTAGATAATGCTTTAGTTGCACTTTATGTTGCAAAAAGACAGAAAAAAACACCTCTTTTTTATACTAAAATGGTTCATCAACAGATGAATCAGACATTAACATTAAAAAATGGTCTTAAAAAAGCTATAAAACGTGGTGAATTTGTTCTTTTTTATCAACCTAAAATTGATATAAAAACATTTAAAGTAACTGGAGCAGAGGCTTTAATACGATGGAATCACCCAGAAAAAGGGATTCTTTTACCAGGAGAGTTTATTCCAATGCTTGAGGAAACTGAATTAATAATACCTGTTGGTGAATGGGTTTTAAGAGAGGCCTCTAAACAGATTAAAAGTTGGATTGATAATGGTATGGATATTAAAGTTGCAGTTAATATATCCCCTTTACAACTACAGCAAAACGATTTTGTTCAGACTGTTTTAGACATTGTTTATAGTTCTAAAATTCCACCAAAATATTTAGAATTAGAGATAACAGAGAATTTTTTAGTAGAAAAATTAGATGAAAACTTTAAAAAATTAATGGAATTAAAAAGGCATGGAATTGATATCTCAATTGATGATTTTGGAACAGGATATTCATCACTTGCATATCTAAAACAGTTACCAATTAATACATTAAAAATAGATTTAATGTTTATTAAAAATCTTCCTGAAAATTATGAAGATAAAAAAATAACAGAGGCAATTGTCTCTCTTGCAAAACTTCTTAACTTAAAAACCATATCAGAAGGGGTTGAATCTTGGGATCAGCTTGACTATTTAAGAGAGATTCAATGTACTGAGGGACAGGGTTTTTATTTTAGCAAACCAATAAATGGTGATGATTTTACACATTTTTATAAAACACTTGAGTGTGTAAAAACAGAATCTCCAATAAATAAAAAAATAATTGAATAAAAATTATAACTGATTGTCTAAGTTAATGTACTTTTGGAGGATTTTATGAAAACTCTTACTATTTTAATAACAATTCTAATCTCAATATCACTATTTGGTTCGCAAATGGAGAGACTACAAAAAACAGAGGATAAACTGCTTGAACTTATTAATAAAAAATTTGAATCAGGAAGTAAAGAGGATAATATAAGAAAAAATGATATTAGAAAAGAGCTTGATTCTCTTATTCATTATGATTCATTTTCAAAAAACACTCTTCTTGGAAAAGATCCCAAAACAAAAAAATCCTATTGGGACTCAATAACAACTGAACAACAAAAAGAGTTTAAAACTCTTTTTAAAGAGTTAATTCAAGAGGCTTGGATAAAAGAGCTTAAAGATTTTAATAATGAAAAAAATAGAACTCTTAAAAAGGGTGAAAAAGGGAATATAACCTATAAAAATGAGAAAACAAAAGGAAACTTATCAATGGTTTATACTGTTATAACAACTGAAGATGAGATTACAAATGTTGATTTTAGATTTACAGGAGACTATATAACCGATTTTATTCTTGATGACCTATCTGTTACAAAAAGATATAGAAAATCTTTTTCAAAACATATTCAACAGAAAGGTTTTGATTCTCTTTTAGAAAAAATGCGAACAAAACTAAAAGAGCTTAAAGAGGAGAAATAGAGTCTATTATATTATTTCTGAATCGGTTCAGTAGATATATCAGTTTTGCTTAAATCTTCATTAAAAAATCCTTTTGCTTCAAGTCTATTTATAGTATACTTTATAAAAAGATATGATAAAAAAATCAATAAAGGCCATAAAAGAAGCCATAAAAAACTTATAAAAGGTGAGAAATCATTATGAGTTGCAACCTGACCAAACTCATTCATGTCTCCAACTTTTGTAATAGTTGATACAATTTTCTCTTCCATCTATTTAACTCCATTAAAATTAATTTAAGTAGTTTTACTTTCTAATAACAGAGATATTTTCTCTGTTTTAATCTAATAACTATGTTTATCTTGAACATCCTCTTCTGCAATTGGTTTTCTCATAATATACCAAGTATAGAAAATATGTCCAAGAACTAATGGAACCGCTAATGAGACATAAAACATTGTTTTTAGCCCAAAAAAACTACCAGAGGCATTCTCTATTGTAAGAGAGCTTTGTAAATCAGCATAACTTGGATAAAAGGATGAGTTTCCAAAACCAGCAGCCATAAATATTGATAGTACTACAAAAACAATACCACCATTTGCAATCCAAAACCCTTTTCGCTCACCCTTAAATGCACCAATAAACACACCATATACAAAAGTTAATGCACCAATAAGTAAAATAATCAATTTATAGGCACCATCAGACAAAAGAGATTTTAAATATTGTCCATCAACAATAGATACTATACCATCTGAATTATATCTGTAGCCTTTCATAGTAACAAACATAATAAGAACAGCAAGTAAAAATGGAAGAAGAATAAAAAAATTAACTTTTGCTAATTTTTGAGCTCTTTCTCTAATTATATCATTTTTTACATTATTATTAACCCAAAGAGCTCCTGTTATTCTAACAATAAAAAGTAACATCAATCCAAACAAAATATTAAAAAGAGCCCCATGATTAAAAGATAATGCTGCCTCAAGTCCTCTTAAATTAAGACTATCAGATGCAACTCCCCAACTTAACTCTCTTGTAATTTTATGGTATGCAAAATTTGAACCAGTAAAAAAAGTAGCAACTGCAGCACCAATTAATATTGTGCCTAGAAAGCCATTAATATATAAAAATATATGATAAACTTTTTTTCCTAATAGATTTGCTGGTTTAGTTCTATATTCATAAGAGACTGCTTGAACAACAAATGTGAATAGAATAATCATCCAAACCCAATATGCTCCACCAAAACTTATTGCATAAAATAAAGGAAAGGCCGCATATAAAGCTCCACCAAACATAACTAATGTCGTGAATGTTAATTCCCACTTTCTTCCAAGAGAGTTAAAAACATACTTCTCCTCCTCATCTGTTTTAGCAAGTTGCATTGCTAAAGATTGTCCACCCTGAACAAACATCATAAAAACAAAAAGGGCTCCCAAAAGAGAGACAATAAACCACCAATAGTGTTGTAAAAATGAAAGTGTCATAATCCCTCCTTTTAGTTCTCTGGTTTATTTGGACCAAGTTTTATCTGTTTTAACATCATTTTTATCTCAGCAAAAGTAAGAGTTCCTAAAAGAATTAGGAAGATAAAAAATGTCATTTGAACATTTGTTAAATGAATTGGAGTTGCAGATTTTATTGTTGGTAATAGACCAAAAACAGTCCAAGGTTGTCTTCCAACCTCTGCCATTCCCCAACCAGCAAAAGTTGCAACATAAGACATAAGGAGTGTAAATAGAGATATTTTTAGCCACAATTTTCCATCTGCAATTTTCCCTTTCATTAATCTTATATAGAGTATCACAAAAAATAGCATAAAAAAAGTTCCTAATCCAACCATAATGTGAAATGTATAAAAAGTAACTCCTATTGGAGGAATTATATCTTCTGGTTTTTGAAGATGACCATAACCAAAATATTTGGAGTGCTGATCAAATATTTTTCTGTTTTCAGCCATTAATTGCTCATTTTTCTCCTCTTTTGCTTTATGATATTCATTCATTGCATTAATAGCAACTTTTCCTCTTCTTATTAACTCAGCTGCAGGAAGTATTCCATATTTCTCATTTCCCTCTATCAAATCCTGAATTCCAGGAACAAATGCATTCATTGAGTGTTTTCCTAGGATAGATAGTAATTTTGGAAATGGAATACCCCAAACAGCAGTTTGGGCATCTCCTGGTTTTTTATTTGGATTTAAGATACCAATAACAATTGGAGCTCCCTCCATACCCTCAAATAGTCCCTCTGCTGCAGCTATTTTAGTTGGTTGCATTTGAGTAACTGTTGCAGCCTGCATATCCCCAACAAGAAATAAAAAGTAGGCATTCATAAGAGCAAATGGAATTGCAACAGCCATTGATCTTTTTGCAAAAGCAATATCTCTTTTTTTCAAAAGATAGTATGCTGCAATTGTAATCATAAAAGTTGCACCTAAAAGATAAGAGGACGAGATTTGATGAAGAAATGTATCAATTGCTTTTGGTTGAAGAGCAACCTCTGCAAAAGACGTCATTTCAGCTCTTGCTGTCTCTATATTAAGTTTGTAACCTGTTGGATGTTGCATAAAAGAGTTTGCAACAATAATCCAAAATCCAGATAAATTTGTTCCAATTGCTAACATCCAAGTTGAAAAAAGATGGAATTTTTTACTCACCCTTTTCCAGCCAAATATAGATACAACTCCAAAAGAGGCCTCAATAAAAAATGCAAATATCCCCTCAACAGCTAAAGGAGCACCAAATACATCACCCATTACCCAAGAGTAGTTGGACCAATTTGTTCCAAACTCAAATTCATGAATAATTCCAGTTGCTAAACCAATTGCAAAATTGATAGCAAGAAGAAGTTGCCAAAACTTAGTTGCTTTTTTCCACTCCTCTTTTCCTGTTTTATAATAGAGACTCTCCATAATAGCAACTAAAACAGTCATTCCTAATGTTATAGGAACAAATAGAAAGTGGAAAAATATTGTCATTGCGAATTGAGCTCTTGCCCAATCAATCATTAAAAAATCCATAAAACCCCCTAAAATAAGTTTTATTTATCACTTCTACTATTACTATCTTTAATATTTGTAATCTCTTTAATCATAAAACTGTTTTTTTTCTCAGTTGAATTAAAATTAGTTTTCATAAAATTTGGAAAAAAAAGTGGCTTAATTATTATAAACATAAAAATCATTTTTATAGAGACAATGAAAAAAAGCTTATGCCAAATTGTTGAATTTTTCCAAAAACCCTTTCTGAAAATCATATTAACTCCTTAAATAATTAAAAAGAGATACTGAATTTTTGAATTAAATTTCAGTGTTTATTATTAAACAAGGATGATTTTTATTCTTAAAAATAAAAATTAAAAGTTTTAAACTACAAATTTTTATAATAAATTAAGATAATTGTTAAAATAACAACTTATAATATTATACTAATTAACATTAAAAATCAATAATATCAATAGTAAAATCATAGCTATTAGCAAATTATTTTTATTATTAAAATATAATTATTACAAATCTATTGTTTATAAATTTTATGTGTATTATATAAGATAAAAATAGAGTAAATATATGAATAATATGTAGAATTATCTTTTAAAATTATTAAATTCTTTACTATTTGTGTTCACCAAGAAGTTTGATAAACTCAGCTCTATATCCAAACTCATCATGCCCTTTTCCCTCAGTTGCTAAGTTGATAATATCCTCT
>JAFGXH010000116.1 GCA_016936735.1 bacterium | reverse complement strand
TCAGGACAGTTGCAAACTCCATTTTCATCTAAAACAAGATTTTCAGGACAGTTGCAAACTCCATTTTCATCTAAAACAAGATTTTCAATACAATTGCAACTATATCCATTTTCATTTGCAATACAAACTGTTTTAAATGCCTCTCCATCCAAACAGGGATTTGGATTACAATAATCAATAACAACTTTTTCAATCAAAATATTATCAATAACTGCAGTTTTTTGATTTATTTGTGTTATTGATTCAACAATTTTTAAATATCTATCCCCTTGAGGAAAAATATATTTTCCATCACTATTTTTCTGAATCGATACACTATCACTATCAATATCATTTTTTGAATATAGTTTTAATGTATTCATTGTTCCAGATTTTAAATTTAATTTTATCTCATAATCACCCTCAAAATATGGGATTTCAAAAACAACATATCCATCTCCATTCATTGAAAATCCAATATTATCACTTTCAAATAGTGCATTTTTAGGAAGAAGGATATTCTCATAATTGCTTGTTGGATCTAAATCTACAACAGTCTCTGTTACAAGAATTGGATATAAATAGTCAACTTTATTTGAGATAACAATATTAAGATTCTCTTTTGAGTTTTCAGTGACTGTAAAAGTTATGTTTTGAGACTCATAACCAGCAACAAAAACAGTTCCTTCATAACTACCAGCCTCTAAATAGCGATAAAAATAGCCATTATCTCTTTGAGAGTATATAAGTGTTCCTTTATTTTTTAAAACAATAGCTCCAAATAGAGTCTCTCCATCACTATTTTTAATTATTCCCTCAACTCCTTGTTGATATTTAGAGAAAACAGATAGCATTGCATCTCTATTTTTTGCATAAATTGAGTCTTTATTTTGAAGAGGATCTGCTACCTCAATAGTCCAATCAATATCACCAGTTGTTCCATAACTGTAATCATTTAAATCACCTGTTGTTCTATACCAATCATACCCTTTTACAACAGTGTAATCTGTTTCATCAAAATATAGCCCACTAAGATACTCAATCTCCTCTTGATCTGAAACATCATCCTCAGAAAAATTCCAAACATAATTAATATAATCTCCATATGTGTGAAAAGAGAACGATATTGAATATAGTTCTTCTAATAGATCATTTCTTATTGCTTTTGTTTCAGGTTCAGAAAAAGGTTCTAAACCATAAGAACTACCTCTTTCCCAAAAAAAACCAAAATTTCTATTTAAATCAATACCATTTGAGTTATATCTATCAACATTTACAGCTCCATCTGGATTTATCATTGGAATCCAAGTGAATTGAATCTCTTGAAGTAGTGTTTTATATGGCTCTTGATTTTTTTTATCAAAAAAATCACTCATAAATTGGTAAACAAGTTGATAAGACATTGCCTCATCACCATGTGTTGCACCTGCAACTCTAAATTTTGGTTTTGGAGAGTTTGTAATATTTCTTAATGCCCAAATATCTCTTCCTTCGATAGTTGTTCCAAGAGATATTTTTTCAAACAAACCATCTCCAGTAGATACAATTGCATCCATTTTATCAGATATCTCTTCATAAGTTATAAATCCAGCTCTATTTGAGATACTTTTTCTCTCTAATTTATAATCTGCCTCTGAACTATATTTTATTTTGAATGGAATTGCCTTAAGTTTCATGTTGTTTGATGTTGTTTCATCTTTTAATATGATATAACTATCTTTTGTTTGATGATATAGATATGGATTATATCTTTTTACAAATTGAGTTGTATAATCGTTTTTCTCAATTTCAACAATTGGAGATGAGAGATATATTAAAAAATATAGAGATAAAAAACTCATAAAAACTCCTTTTTAATTATAAAAAAATTATTTAAGAATCTCTTAAATTATTAAGAATAACTACTATTTTTTACTAAAAAACAGTAATTCATTAACTATTTGTAAGGTTTAATATATAAAAATAGTTACAAAAAATCTATTTATGAGGATGAAATTTATCATAATTCTCAAACATCTGTTTATCAGAGATATGTGTATATCTTTGTGTTGTTGATATAGATTCATGTCCAAGAAACTCCTGAATAGATCTTATATCAGCTCCATTATTCATCATATGTGTTGCAAAAGAGTGTCTTAGTGAGTGAGGAGATATCTTATATTTTATTCCAGCTAATTCAATATATTTATCAACAATTCGTTGAACACTTCTTTGAGTTAATCTTGTTCCTCTTAAACTTAAGAATAGTGCATCAATATCTGCCCCCTCAATTGATTCAAGCTCTGTACGAAAAACAAGATATTTTTTTATTGCATCTTGTGCATAGCTTCCAAAAAGAACCAATCTCTCTTTTTTCCCTTTTCCTTTTACAATAATGCTTTTATTCTCATAATCGATTTGCTCTTTATTAATTGAAACAAGCTCACTAACTCTTAATCCTGTTGCATAAAGAAGCTCTAATATGGCTTTATCTCTAGCACCAGAAAGATTCTCTGTATCTGGAGTATTTAAAAAATGCTCCATAACATCCTCTGTAAGATATGAGGGCATTTTTGTTGGAGTTTTTGGATTAGATACCTCTTTTGCTGGATTTTTATCAACAATTTTCTCTCCAATCAGATATTTAAATAGTGAACGAATAGCTGAAAGATGACGAGAGACAGATGTTGGATCCATTTTTTGATTGTGTAGTTTATGAACAAAATTCCTAACATCAAGAGTTGTAATTGCTAAAAGCTCTTTTCCTTTTAAACTCTCTTCAAATTGTGCTAAATCTGTTTTATATGCTCTTAATGTATGAGTACTAAGTCTACGCTGTATTTTAAGATAGTTTAAAAATTGCTCAATATATTCTGACATTCTTCACCTTAATAAAAAAGTCACATCTCATTCTATCGTTTTTAAAAAAAAAGTCAATTAATTGAGTTTTAATCCTCTTTCTAACTAATAAAAAATAGATTTAAAATAACTTATTGAAATAAATCTATTTATCCATTACTATCCCTTTTAAGTCATCTATATTAAATTAGATGATTAAATATATTTTTAGGAGTGATTATGAGAGTTTTTCTATTTTTATTTATTTTATTGGCAACAGTAAATATTTTCTCTGAAGAGTATATATTAAAATTCAAAACTTTTAATAGTGAAACTATATCAGATTTTATAAAAAAATATGATATAAAAAAACTTTTTTCTATTAATGATAATAAACTTTTATATCTAAAACAGAGGGGTGAAAAATATTCTGGTGAAAAACTTGCTGATTTAAGAACATATTTTAAATGTAATATTTCAGAGGAGCAGTTTAATAAAATTAAAACTGTTAACGATGTTGAATTAATATACTTAAGTCCTAAAATAGTTTCTCCAAATAGCTTTAAAAAATCTACATCAAAAACAAATGAGTACTCAGATACTAAAAATGATGACTACTTTAATACTAAGAATCAATCCAAAACAATTAAGGCCGATTCAGACTCTCCAAATTTTGAAGATAATCAGGGATATCTATTTTCACTTGAGGATGAGGGTGGAGCAGATTCTCAATTTGGATGGGATTTTGAGGGTGGTGCAGGAGAGAGCGTAACAGTAACTGATATGGAGTATGATTGGATACTAAATCATGAGGATTTAAACTTTACAGATGCAACTCTTTATGATGAAAATGGAGTAAACTTAACTGGAACTCCAATTATTAGAGAAGCATATCCAGATTATCAAGCAGAACATCATGGAACATCTGTTTTAGGGGAGATAGCCGCTAAAAGAAATGGATTTGGTGTTACAGGAATGGCTCACAAAAGCAATATTAAAGTTGTAAGCTCATACACAAGAGAGTATGGTTACTCAAATGGTGATGCAATTATTCGTGCAACATCTGTTTTAAATGAGGGTGATATTATTCTTTTAGAGGCTCAATCAACAAGAGAGGCTGATAGTGGTACAGATAAATTTATTCCAATTGAGTATTATCAGGCAGAGTTTGATGCAATAAAAACTGCAACAGCAAATGGTATTATTATAATTGAAGCAGCTGGAAATGGAGATCAAAACTTAGATGATCAAACTCTTTTTGGTAATCGATTTCAACGTGAAGTAAGAGACAGTGGTGCAATTATTGTTGGTGCAGGTGCACCTCCATCGGGAACTTATGGAACCCCACGCTCAAGACTTTACTACAGTACATATGGTAGTAGAGTTGATGTTCAGGCTTGGGGATGGGAGATATACACAACTGGATATGGGGATATTTATGATAATGGAGAGACTAAAACATATACAGCTGAATTTGGTGGAACAAGTGGGGCAAGTCCAATAATCACTGCAATCTCTGCTCAAGTTCAGGGGCGTTTTAAAGCATTAAATAGTGGAGATGTTTTAACACCAACTGAAATGAGAGAGATATTAAAAAATCCAAACTACTCATACAAACAGATGGGAAACACTTTAGAACATATTGGACCATTTCCAAATATAAAGCTAATTTTTGTAAACTATTTTCAGGAATGTAATCCTCTTTGTGATTTTTGGGAGAGATGTGTTGATACTAGTTGTTTACTAAAAGATGGATATTGTGAAACCGATTCTAACTGTGAGAATGGATTAAAATGCTCTCAAATAGAGCATATTTGCAAAGATTTATGTGAGAATATCATTTGTGACTCTTGGAAAAACTGTAATTCTGAAAATGGAGTTTGTGAATTAAATAATGGTTTTTGTGATGAAAACTCTGATTGTTTCGATACAGAGATTTGTAATGATAATCATATTTGTGTTTTAGGTTGTGAAAACTATAGTTGTTCAGAAAACTCATATTGTGAATCTACAAATCATACTCCAGATTGTATTTGTGAAAATGGTTATGAAATGAGTGATAATGGAGTTTGTATTAAGACAAATTCCAATAGTTCATCAAGTTGTTCTTTTGGAGAGAATGATAGTATTCCACTCTATTTTATAGGATTTTTTCTGATTTTATTAATGGTTTTAAGAAAAAAAATTAGAATTTAACAAGCTCTTTTTTCTCAAGATACTCATCAAAAGTACACATATAATCCTCTAATCTTCCATCGGATGTTATTTCAAAAACTCTATTTGCAACAGTTTGAATAAAATGATGGTCATGTGATATCATAATAATTGAGCCTTTAAATTTAATTAAAGCATCATTAAATGATGTTATTGCCTCTAAATCTAAATGGTTTGTTGGGCCATCTAATAGTAATGTATTAGATCCCATAAGCATCATTCTTGATATCATACAACGAACCTTCTCTCCTCCAGAGAGAACATTAACTTTTTTATAAACCTCATCACCAGAAAAAAGCATTCTACCAAGAAAACCTCTCATAGCACTTTCTGTTTTATCTCCAACAGCATACTGTCTCATCCACTCTACAAGATTTAAATCAACTCCTTCAAAAAATTGGGTATTATCTTTTGGTAAAAGAGAATGGCGAACTGTAACTCCCCACTTTATTAAGCCACTATCAGGAACTCTTTTTTCTGCAAGAAGCTCTACAAACGCTGTTTTTAATAACTCATCCTCTCCAACAATTGCAATTTTATCATTTGGAGATATATGAAATGATATATCTTTTAATATTTGAACTCCATTAAATGAGTAGGATAGGTTCTCAACATATAAAAGCTCTTTTCCCAACTCAACAACAGGGGTAAAGTTAATATATGGATATTTTCTACTTGATGGTTGAATCTCCTCAAGAGTTAATTTTTCAAGAAGTTTACTTCTTGATGTTGCCTGTTTTGCTTTAGATGCATTTGCACTAAATCTTGCAATAAATTGAGCTAACTCCTTTCTTTTTTCCTCTACTCTTTGATTACTCTTTTGTCTTAATTTAAGGGCTAAATCGCTTGATTCTTTCCAAAAATCATAGTTTCCAATATAGATTTTAATCACTTTAAAATCTATATCAGCAATATGAGTACAAACTTTATTCAAAAAATGTCTATCATGAGAAACTACAATAACAATACTTGGAAGATCTTGAATAAAATTCTCTAACCAACAGATAGATGGAATATCTAAATGGTTTGTTGGCTCATCAAGCAATAAAATATCTGGATTTCCAAAAAGAGCTTGGGCAAGAAGAACTTTTACTTTATCTCTATCCTCCAAATCTCTTACTAAAGATGTATGAAGACTATCTGGAATTCCTAATCCTTTTAGAATAGAGGCTGCTTGTGATTCAGCTTCCCATCCACCAAGTTCACTAAAAAGTCCCTCAAGTTCAGCTGCTCTAATTCCAAACTCCTCACTAAAATCATCTGTTTCATAAAGAGCCTCTCTCTCAAGAGATACTTGATATAATTTATCATTTCCCATAATAACTGCATTTAATGCTGGGTAATCATTATATTCAAAATGATTCTGTTTTAAAACAGCCATTCTTGAGTTTGCAGACATTGAGATATCCCCTTTATCTGGTTCTATCTCTCCTGATAATATTTTTAAAAATGTTGATTTTCCTGCACCATTAGCACCAATTATACCATAACAATTTCCGGGTGTGAATTTAATATTAACATCATCAAAAAGCTTCTGAGAGCCATAACTTAAACCAACATTTGTAACAGTAAGCATTTTAAAACCTCAAAAAATAAAACAAGCCCATTGATACCATTTTTTTCTTAAAAATTCAATTGTTTATGGTTATTATTAAATTACAAGTAGTTTAAAAGTGATAGATTTTGAGTTTTTCCTGTTAAAGCATAATTTGCCTCTAAAATTTGCTGAACTTTCATTAATATGGAACTCTCTTTTGCAATATCAGTCTCTTCAACCTCAACTCTTTGTTGTGTTGTAATCTCTTGATGAAGTATATTCATCTGCTCTGTTATCTCAAGTTTTTGAATTTGCAACCCAACAATTGTTCTATTTTCAGAAAATTGCTCTAAGCTATTATCAAAATTGGTTATTGATGTCATTATTCCTTGAGTGTCATTATTTTGTAAAGCATCTCTAAAATCTATTAATGATTGAAAAACATCAACTGTTCCATTGTTTGTATCTGTAAATAGATCTGAGCCAGCAATATTTGTATCAACAAAAAGTGTATTTGATATTTCAACAGATTTTATTGTGTTATTTCCATTATATTGAAAAGTCAAAGAGTCAAAGGGAGGTTGATTATCAACTGTTCCACCAAAAATATAGACTCCTTCATGTTGCTCATTTGCAATTTTTAAAAGCTGATCTAATGCGATATTAATCTGTTCAACAGCTTGATCTCTATCTGTTTCATTGTATGTATCATTTGCTAGTTGTGTAGCTTTATCTCTAAGTGAAGATAAAACATCAGAGGCAGCAATAATAGCACTCTCTGTTGCATCAAGAAATCCCATTGCTCTATCTATATTTCTTGAAAACTGCTCATCTTTTGCATCAAGAGTATTAAAAGAGTTTACCATTTGAGCCCCTAATGGGTCATCTGATGGTTCATTTATTCTTTTTCCTGTTGATAGTTTTTTTTGAGAATCAAGATATAGACTCTGTTGTTTATTTATATAATCTGCAAGATTTCCTATTAATTGATTCTGTGAAACTCTCATAATATTACCTATTTAAAAATTAACAAAAAGAGTCTTTAAAAAAAAATACTAATCTTTTAAAGAGAGTACAACTTGTAACATCTGGTCTGTTGTTTTTATAACCTTTGAGGCAGCCTCAAAACTTCTTTGAAATTGAATAATATTTGTCATCTCTTCATCTATACTAACACCACTAATACTCTCTCTAAAAGAGTCTAATTGCTCTTTTTTTGATGTTTCAAGAGCTATATAATTCTCATTATCACTAACATCTGAACCTACACGATAGATAAGATTTCTATAATATTCATTAAAAGTTTGATTTCCCATATTAAGTTGATTTTGTAAATCTGCTAAAGCAAGAGCATTTTCATTATTACCTGTTACTGTATTACCAATTAAATCAATTTCTAAAGAGGCACTAATTGCATTAGGTTGATCTAATACATCTATAGATAAATCAATATCTCTTGCTGCACCAGTTACACCAACAAGATTATTAAAAAAATCTATATTTGTTGCATTATCTAAATTATAACCAATTTGATGTATAGCATTTACTTCTGTAGCAAAATTAAATGCAAGTTGATCTAATGTTGATTTATATCCCTCTAATGTTTGATCTCTAACATATACAATACCTGCAAGTTCACCAGAAACAAGATCATCAGTTACATCAGTTTCAACTCCATTTGGTCTTTGATGATAAATTTGAAGAAATCCACTTGTAGGACTTGGAGATACAGTAAGAGTGTTAAAATCTGCACCAGTAACAAGTGGTGCTCCATTTGCAAGCTGTATATTTGTAAATCCCTTTTCATCATGAAAAACATTTATTTGAACAATCTCTGCAATTCGCTTAATATCTGCATCAAGTTTATCTCTTAAATCATTTGCATTTGATGGTAAAAACTCTGTTCCCACAATTTTTTTATTTAATTCAGATATCTCTTGAGAGAGTGAATTTAACTCTGCAACTTTATCCTCAATATCAGCATTAAGATTAAGTTGTGTGTCAAATATTTGGCCATATTGTTTATGAAACGCTGTTGTTAAATTTTCAGCAGAGTTTAGAACCTCTAAACGCTGATTCATATCAGCAGGTTGATTTGATAAATCTCTCCAAGAGTTAAAAAATTTATCCATTTCACTTGCAATTGAAATGCCACTATTTTCATTAAATACCATTTGAACCTGTTTTAGAGCTCCCTCTTGAGAGGAGAACTCTCCTAAAGCAGAGCGTTGAGAAACAATCTGTTTTTCTAAAAAAATATCAAGAGCTCTTGATATTGATTCTAATGCAACTCCTTGCCCTAACTGACCATCTCTAAGAATTTCAGGAGGATTTGCCTCATATGAAACCCTTTGCCTTGTGTAGTTTTTTGTGTTTACATTGGCAATGTTATGTCCAGATGTTGATATCCCTATTTGAGATGCAAACAGTCCAGATTTTCCAATACCAAGAATATCAACTAAGCGTGGCATGGTTCCCCCTACTAATCTATCATCTTAATTTAGCAAATAATATTCCAGATAATATTAATTTTAAAATATAGCAAATATCTAAATAAAAGAGTTTTTATAATTACAAAAATAAAACATAAAAAAGATTTTTGTATTTATCTCTTTTTTTTGTTAATATTTTCTAAGTAATTCTGAATTATTGATTATTAAGAGGTAAAATATATTGGTTAAATCATGGATTTAATTTAAATGATTCCATTGATTTAAGAAAATTGCTATTATCTGCATCAAAATTTGAATCTAATCCACCAAGAGTAAGAACATATTTTGTTGTTCCACCATCATAAATAACAGAATAGATTCTTAGGTCATTGTTATACATATTGAATTTTCCATAAAGGACAACTGTTGAAACACCATTGATAACTTTTTTCTCTCTTTTTATCAATTCATAAGATGGAATTTGAGACTTCATATTTTTAAGAGATAAATCACCATAATCATCAAGATTCATATCAGCAACCTCTGTTAATAAATTTACAGAGCTTCCTTTTGATGAAACAAACATTGTTTTATCACCACTCCTATTCCAACCTGTTGGAACCCAAAAAGAGTATTTTCCTGCAGGATCTTTAAAAACTCCAGCAGAGGATGAAGTTGTTGGTGCTACAGTAGTTGTTGCTGAACTAGATTCAAAAACAATTGATGCCTGAATTTTTTCAAAAACATCAAGATTTTTATTAAAATTATCAGCCAATCCACCAATAGTCACAACAATTTTAGTTGAAGCATCTTTTGTAAAAATAATTGATTTAAGCTTCATTTTAATATTACTATAGGTAAAGGTACCTACCAATTCATGAGCCTCTTTTCCATTAATTGTATGAACAAGTTGTTGTTCTAATTTATAATCAGGAAAAGATTTTCTCATCTCTTTTAAAGATGCAGAGATATAATCCTCCATACTTAAAGCAGATGCCTCAACTTGAACATTAATAGATGAGCCATCTGCTCCAACATACATATCATTTTGACCTTTGTAGGTCCATCCTTTTGCTGGCTTAAATTTTAAGCCATTTGATGAGTTATGCCATCCCTGTAATGCAGAGCTTGATTCAACAGTCTTATAATCCATCACTTTTGAGTAAGCAAAAAATGGCATTATCAAAAAAAGAAAAACTAAAAATTTTTTCATACTATTCTCCGAAAAATGGTTATTAATATAGATAACCTTTTTTTTGATTTTATTCAACATAAAAATTTTTTTTTTGTAAAATAGAAAATAAACTGTTTTAAATTGGTTATTAATCTCAACTTTATTAACTCTTTTATTAAACTTTAAAGCTTTTTATAATAAAAAGTTGTCATTTTATTAGAAATTTTCTATAATCTGAGTGTTTGAAGTATATTTGGAGTTTTTATGAAGAAATTAACACCAGAGCAGATTGAAAAGATTATTTCAGTTGAGTGTAGAGATCCTTTTGAATTTCTTGGAATGCACTTTATTGATGATAAGAAAAAAAAGGGTATTGTTGTAAGAATGTTTTATCCTGAATTAGAAAATGTCTATCTTATAGAAAATGAATCAAAAAAAACACATAGAATGGAATTGGTTCATACTACTGGAATCTATGAATTACAATTGAAAGATGTAAATGATTTTTTTCCATACAAATTTAGAGTTCTTAATAGTTTAGGTGAGAGTTGGGAAATAGAAGACCCTTATAGATTTTGGCCAGTTTTAGGGGAACAGGATATCTATTTTTTAAATGAAGGAACTCATATGAAAGCCTATGAGAAACTTGGTGCTCATCTTATAGAACATCAAGGTTCAAAAGGGGTTCACTTTGTTGTTTGGGCTCCTAATGCAAAACGAGTAAGTGTTATTGGTGATTTCAATAGATGGGATGGAAGAATTCATCCTATGAGAGTTTTAAATGGTGGTTTTTGGGAGATTTTTATTCCTAATATTCAAGAGGGAGAGTTGTATAAATTTGAGATAAAGGCTCAAAACGATGCACTTCTTTACAAAAGAGATCCTTATGCCTCCTACTCAGAACTTGCTCCACAAACAGCTTCTGTTGTCTATAATATAAGTAATTATGAATGGAGTGATTCAGAATGGATGAATACAAGAAAAGAGAAGAATGCTCTTGATGCTCCAATATCAATTTATGAACTTCATATTGGTTCTTGGAAAAGAGATTGGAAAAATGAACATCTAAATTATAGAGATTTAGCACATGAATTGATTCCATACATAAAAAAGATGGGATATACTCATATAGAGCTTTTACCAATAATGGAGCATCCATTTTATGGTTCTTGGGGATATCAAGTAACAGGTTATTTCTCTCCAACAAGAAGATATGGAGAACCAAGAGATTTCATGTATTTTGTTGATTATTGTCATAAAAATGGTATTGGAGTTATTCTTGATTGGGTTCCAGCACATTTTCCAAAAGATGATTATGCTCTTGCTAAATTCGATGGAACAGCTCTTTATGAGCATGAAGATCCAAGAAAAGGTGAACATCAAGACTGGGGAACTTTAATATTTAATTATGGTCGCTATGAAGTTAGAAATTTTTTAATATCAAATGCAATATTTTGGCTTGATAAATATCATATAGATGGATTAAGAGTAGATGCTGTTGCATCTATGTTATATCTTGACTACTCAAGAAAAGATGGAGAGTGGGTTCCTAATAAGTATGGTGGTAGAGAAAATTTAGAGGCAATTGAGTTTCTAAAAATGTTTAATGAAAAAGTTTATGAACTTTTTCCTGACACAATCACAATTGCAGAGGAATCAACAGCATGGCCTGCAGTCTCAAGACCATTATATACAGGTGGGTTAGGATTTGGATTTAAATGGAATATGGGATGGATGCATGATATTTTAGACTATTTTGCAAAAGATCCAGTTTTTAGAACATTTCATCATAATGCTCTTACATTCTCATTATGGTATGCATTTCATGAAAATTTTGTCTTATCGATTTCTCACGATGAGGTTGTTCATGGAAAAGGCTCAATGATTAATAAAATGAGTGGTGATTTATGGCAAAAGTTTGCTAACTTAAGACTATTTTATCTTCATATGTATACTCACCCAGGAAAGAAACTCACTTTTATGGGCATGGATCTTGCTCAATGGAGAGAATGGAATCATGATAGTGGATTAGATTGGCATCTATTAAATGAAGAGAAGCATGGGAAATTAAACTATTTTGTAAAAGATTTAAATGCTTTGTATACATCAAGAGAGGCACTTTATAAAGATGATTTCTCTTCTGATGGATTTGAATGGATTGATTTCAAAGATAGTCAACAAAGTATTATTAGTTATTTAAGAAAATGGGAGGAGAAATTTGTTATATGTGTCTTAAATTTCACACCTGTTGTTCGTCAAAGTTATAGAATTGGTGTTCCAGAAGAGGGATTATATAGAATCACATTCAATACAGATAGTGAATATTATGGTGGAAGTAATGTTGGAAATGGTGATGCTCTTATTGCAGAAAAAACTGAGTGGCAAGGAAAACCATATTCAATTACTATTTCACTTCCACCATTAGCTGGTGTAGTAATTGAAAAAATAGATTAATCATTTTGATTATTGTTTGAAGAGCGATTTTTAAAGTGGGGAGAATCTCCCCACTCTCCATATCCAACAGTTTCACCAATAACCTCAACTCTCCCTTCAAGACAGGTTTTACAAATTCCTGCACTCTCATCAAGACATGGTTTATTATCATAGAGTTGATAGGCTTTTCTATAAGAGATAGCCCCTATATTTGGCATAATTATATTGGCTCCAGCCTGTAATCCCTTCTCTCTTCCAAGTGGATCTAATGCTTGGAGAGCTGTTGTTGAAGCAATATTAACATCTTTTAAAAATATTCTTGCAACTGCAATCATTTTTAATCCCAATAAAAGCTGTTTTCTTGAGTCAAAACGATTGACTTTTTTTGAAAGAGGAGTCTCATGATGTAAAACATAGGGTCCCATACCAATCATATCAATATCCATCTCTCTAAAAAATATTAAATCATCAGCTAAATCCTCTATTGTTTGTTCTGGAAGTGCTATCATCACACCTGTTCCAGTCTGAAAACCCAATTTTTTAAGAGTTTTTATACAGTTTAATCGCTCCTCAAATAGATGATCCTCTGGATGAAGTTTTTTGTATAACTCTTTATTAGATGTCTCTATTCTTAAAAGATATCTATGAGCTCCAGCATCAAACCACTGTTTATAACTATTTTCTGTCTGTTCTCCTAATGATAATGTTATTCCTAATGAACCATCTCCTATTTTTTTTATATCTTTTATAACATCTGTTACAAAATCAATATAATTTTTATCAATACGCTCTCCTGATTGCAAAACTATTGAACCAAAATTCTCATTATATGCCCATTTTGCAGCATCTAAAATCTCATCTTTTGTCATTATAAATCTTTCAACAGATGAATTACTTTTTCTTATACCACAATAGTAACAATCTTTTACACAATAGTTACTAAACTCAATAATTCCTCTATAGTAAACCTTATTTCCAACATACTCCTGTTTTACTTGATATGCTTTTTTAAAAAGCTCCTCTATCTCAACTTCATCACTTAGTGACAAAAGTCTTATCAAATCATCTCTATTCATAATACCAAACTCCTAAAATAAAACAACTCTAAACAAATTTAAATAATCTCAAATATTAAAAAAAATATCAATATATTTAAGTAATCTTTCATAACAAAGAGTTATAAAAATATTGAAATAGTTGGAATTGTATGTTAACATATAGTTGTGTGTTAGTTTATATTTGGGGGATATATTAAAATATTACTATTATTGTTATCAATATTTTTAATTACTGCTTGCAAAACATCAGAAGAGCAGTTTTTACTCTCTAATAATGAGGTTATGGATTATAATAATCTTTTACAGTGGAAAAGAGTAAAACATCTAAAGAAATATATAAAATCATCCGATTGGGAGTTATTAAAGAGTATTGAGGAGAAAAATAAAGATGTAACTATTGAATCCTTTGAGATTATTTTTATTGATAATAAAAAGGATAATAATGCAGAGAGTATTGTTGAAAGAAATGAGTTTATTCTTCCATCAACAATATTAGAACAGCACCAATATAAACAGTTTTGGTTTTTTGATAAAGAGAGCAATCAATGGTTTTTTAAATCAGAGGAGCGTTTAAAGTGATGGAGTCTGTATGAATATAGGTTATGAACAAACTACAAAACAGATACAAACCACAAAACTAGTTATGACTCAAAAACTGCTTCACTCTATAAAAATTTTGGAATGCTCTACAAAAGAGTTAAAAGAGGAGATTGAGTCTGAACTTATATCAAATGCTCTACTTATGAGAGACTCATCCTCAAAAAAACAGGGTAATGATAATACAACAGTATCAATTAATGATCAAATATCAAAAGCATCAAAGGATTTTGAGTGGAATCAGTATAGTATTGATAATGGAACATCAACAAAAAAACCACGAAAAAATAATGATTTATCAAGTGATAAGATATCTTTTCTTGATAATCAGCCTGGAAGAGAAAAAAATCTTCAAGAGTATCTTTTATCTCAAATAAGGCTCAATTTTGATTTTGAGATAGATCAAAAAATAGCAACATTGATAATAGAAAACATTAATACAAATGGTTTTTTAGAGTTGATAAATGAGGATTTTTCTGTTTTTGATTATATTGTAAACAAAATTAACAGAGATTATGGAGATGAGAAAATAGATAAAGAGGATGTTCAAGATATTCTTTATGAGATTCAAAGAAATTTTGATCCAGTTGGTTGTGGAACTGAAAATAGTATCGATTCTCTTGCTATTCAGGCTGAAGTACAAGGATTTTCTGATATAGAGGTTAAAATTATTAAAGATGATTTTAAAAATATGGCAGAGAGACGATTTCAGCAAATAAAAGATAAATATAATATCAAAGATACTGATATTATTGAATTTTATGAAAAAATACAATCATTAGAACCTCATCCTGCAAGGAATTTTTTCCCCTCTGAACCTGTTTATATAGAACCAGATGTTATCATCAGAAAAATTGATGATAAATTTATTGTTATTGAAAATAGACCATCATGGTCAAGAATAAAAATAAGAAAAGATTATGAAAATATATTAAAAACAGATAGTTTTTCAGGAAAAAATGGTAAACAGGATAAAGAGTTTATTGAAAATCAATTAAGTAAAGCAAACATGCTTATTAGCTCAATTGATCAAAGAACTAGTACAATAAAGAAAATTGCAGAGGCTATTCTTCATTTTCAAGAGAGTTTTTTTGAAAATGGTTGTGATCCATACTATCTTGAGCCAATTATTTTAAAAGATATTGCTGAATATGTTAATCTTGATGAATCTACTGTTAGTAGATCTACATCAAATAAATATATTTTAACAGATTTTAAAATTATCCCTTTTAAGGATTTTTTCTCCTCTGGTGTTTCAACAAAAGAGGGAGATTCAATCTCAACTAAAAAAGTGAAAGAGGTAATAAAAATTATTGTTAAGGGTGAAGATATTAATAAGCCATTGTCTGATGAAAAAATAATGGAGATATTAAATAGTGAATATGGTATTAATGGACTAACAAGAAGAACTGTTGCAAACTATAGAAAGGAGTTAGGTATACCATCATCGAGTAAAAGAAAGGATATTTCTTCATTTTTATAAGGAGTTTATATGCAAATATCAGTAACATTTAGAAAAACAGACTCTTCAGATGCTTTAAAAGAGTATGCAGTTAAAAAAGTTGGTAAGCTTCAAAAATATTTAAATTCATCATTTGAAGCTGATGTAATTCTAGAGGCTCATAAAAATCACCATTTAGCATCTGTTAATATCTCTTCAAATACTGGTATTAATATTCAGGGAGAAGAACAGAGTGATAATATGTATGCCTCTATTGACTTGGTTATTGCTAAACTTGAGCGTCAAATAAAAAAACATCGTCAAAAACTCAGAGAATTTAGTAATACAACCCCTTCTAAAATGGCAAAACTAAATGTGTATGCACCTGAATCTTTTTATGAAGACTCTCAAGCAGATGAGGAGTTAGATGAACATGCCTCTCTTACACCAACTATTATAAAAACAGAGAATGTTGCAGCTGAATATCTTACAGTTGAAGAGGCTGTTATGAAGCTTGAGTTTCAAAAACAGGATTTTCTTGTATTCACAAATAAAGCTAGTAATCAAATCAGCATTCTACATCTTAGAAAAGATGGTAATTATGCATTAATTGAGGTTTAATATCTTATGATGGAATACAAAAAATATCTTAGTAGAGAGCTAATTCTGTTAAATCCTAAAAACTCCGATAAAAAGGGACTTTTGTTAGAGTTTGCTGAACAAATTGGGAAAAAAATAGATGTTGATTCATCAAAACTACATAAAATTTTGCTTGATAGAGAGTCACTTGGCTCAACAGGTATTGGTCATGGTGTTGCAATTCCTCATTGCAAAACAGATATCTATGATAACATATCTATACTTGTTGCTCTCTCAAAAGAGGGAATTAATTTTGATTCTATTGATGGAAAACCAGTAAATCTATTTTTTGTTATTGTGGCATCCTCTAAATCACAAGCCTCATATTTTAGAGTATTATCAAATCTCTCTAGAATGCTTCAAAATAGCTCCTCTTTTAATAAACTTCTTGAATCTCAAACGGTAGATGATTTATATAATGCTCTTATAGAGTCTGAGTAGTTTTAGCACTCAACAGTAGAATAAAGCTTTTCATACCCTTTTGCCATTACAGATGCTTCAAAATATTTTTTAACTATTTGATAATTTCTTAATCCAATATCCCCTTTTTTCTCTTTTGAAAGAGATAGTAGGGCATCTTTAATCTCATAAATAGTATTTGATACAACAAGATTTTTATCAATATTCATCTCTAACAACATACTATTTTTAGGAATTATAACCATTTTTTTCATTGACATTGCCTCTAATATCACTAAAGGTAGATCCATTTTTGCATATAAATCCTGTTGGGTAAAAATCATAATGTCAGAGGCTGCTAAAAGTTGAGAAAAATTCTCTAATTCATTGTAGACTCTTATTGAATCTTGAAATAGACCCAATTTTCCTGAAACATACCATCGAAATGCTCTATCCTCTTCAATTGAGTAACTATTTTTTAATCTAATTGCAAAAACAAACAAAAAATCTTTGCCCTCATGTTTTAACTCTTTTGCTAAATCTGCAATATTGTATATCTCTGGAGTATAATCCCCTGCATAAAGAACAACCGTTTTATCAGAGCTAAAATGAAAATTATGTTTAGCATGAGAAATCTCATCTTTGTTGATTAATGGAATATTTATTCCTGGATAAATTGTTGAAACATTACTTACACCTAAATACTCTAATTTTTTTTGTGATGTATTACTCATTGTAACTATTTGGTCACCAAAAAATAGAGTATGAATGTCATTTATCTCCTTTGGCATAGATAAAACTGATTGGATTATTTTTTTTGGTTTTATTAATTTTAAAAATCTTGCAGCAAGAGATGATTTTATATTTGGAGAGAAAAAATAGTGATATAAATCAATATGAAAATCTGGTTTTAAAAGATTAAAAAAAAGTCTTATCTGCTCTTTTTGTGATAATGAATAAGATGAAGTTTTTTTATATACAATACGTCCTTTTCTTTTACCTGAATATAAATAAGAACCATCTGTTAAATATTCGATATAATACTCTTTCAGATTTTCTAATAAAACCTTCTGAATATTTTTTGCTGAGTCGTTCCAAGGAGGTGATGGTGATTTTCCTATAAATAAAGTATTTACCATTAAAATCCTAAAAAACAAGAAATAATTCTATATGTTAATAAAATAAATGTCAACTATAGAGTTTACTTGTAGTTAAAAATAGAGTGTTTTAATATTAGAGATTGATTTTTTTCACTATATTTTATATTATTTTCTAGTTATTGCTAGGTATTACTATGTGGGTACTATTTCTGTTTTGGCTAAACCTTATAAAAGATGGTAATTTAGATGAATTAAAAAAACAACCAATTAAAAATTGGAATATTTATGATGAAAACAAAATGACTCCACTTATGTATGCGGCTCACTATAATGAGATAGATATACTTAACTATTTATTGGAGAATGGTGCTGATCCATGTTTAAAAAATAGAAGAGGATTAGACTCATTTTTAATCTCACTTGAATCAAAAAAAAAAGATGTATCCAAAATTTTATTAAATAGATGTAAGAAAAAAAATCCTCTATGGGTCTATTATGCTCTTACTTATGATAATTATGATATTGCAGAACAACTTATTGATAGTGATGCACCACTAACTTGGAATGAAGATGGTGTTGATATATTATCATTGGCTATTTTAAAAAATAGAGTTACAACTGTTCAAAAATTGCTAAAAAAAGGTTTTAGTATAAAAAAAATACCGAAAAATGGTAGAAATCCACTTTCTGTAGCTCTTCAAAATGGAAATTTAGAGATAATTGAGTATCTTTTAAAAAATAGTATGAATCCGAATCTAAAAGATACAACTGGAGAAACACAATTAAACTACTCGATTATGTTTAAAGGAGATATAAGAGTAGTAGAACTACTTCTCTCTTTTAATGCAGATCCTCTCCAAAAGGGGCTTTCAGGAGAGATTCCAATTTTAAAGGCTGTTCAACTTGGAAAATTAGATATTGTTAAACTATTGTTAAAATATGGTGGAGAGGATATTAATAATGATGCAGGAATGAATGCTTTGTATTATTCTGTTTTTAATAAAAAAATATTTATGTTTTTTATTGATAAATTGGGAGATAAAATATTAGAAAAAGGTTCAAATAGTAATGAATCATTCTCTTTTCATATTGCACGATATTTAGAGATTAGTATTATAAAAACTTTACCTAAAAAATGGTTTAAATTTGAAGATAAGGGTTTACTTGGTGAAAACTATTTAACTCTTGCTGTTTCAAGTGGAGATTTAGAAAAAGTTGATTACTTTTATAATCTTTTTCCAGAACTTCTTAATAAAAAAGATTTTTTTGGAAAACCTCCATTAATTTATACCATAAATAGTAATAATACTGATATATTAAGATATCTTTTAGAAAAAGGGGCAATAGATAATATAACTTTTGAAAATAAAACAGCTCTTCAATTTGCAAAAACATATAATTTGGATAGATTTATCTATATTTTATCTGAATATAATAAATAAAATAGATTTATTAAGCTAAAAATATTTTCCTACAAATAACACTTAAGTATTATAATTTTTTTGTTTATATTTTAAAAAAAATATGGTAAACAGATACTGTTTATCTCTGTGGAGGCAGATAGTGTCAGTTAGAACCGAAAAAATAAAGCAGGAGTTATATAGAGTATTTCAGGAGTTTTTTCTCTATGAAATTGGTGATTTTAGAGTAAAAGGGCTTGAGATTGTTGAGATGAAACTATCACCAGATTTGAGTTTTTTAAGAGTATACTACTCTCTTCCTGAAGGAAAAAATGAGAAAGATAGCTCTATTGCCTTAAAAAATATAACAGGATTACTAAGGAAACAGATTGCATCCCTTCATTTAATGAGAAAAATACCTGAGATTCTTTTTACTTTTGATAATACTGTTGCAAAAGCATCAAAAATAGATAATATTTTATCAAAAGTAAAATATTCGGAACAGGATGAAGAGGCTCTTTTAGAACAATATAAAAATTTAGAGGAGTAAAAGTTTCATGAGATTTCAAGTTAATGAGATTTTCTACTCAATTCAGGGAGAATCAACATATATTGGAATTCCAACTATATTTATTAGATTTACAGGTTGTTCTCTTCGATGCTCCTATTGTGATACTCAATATGCCTTTTTTGAAGGGGAAAGTTTAACTATTGATGAGATAATTGAAAAAATAGCCTCTTTTAAAACCGATTATATATGTCTTACAGGGGGAGAACCACTTGAACAAAAAGATATAATATCCCTCATAAAAAAATTATTAGAGTTAAATAAAGTTATATCAATTGAGACATCTGGAGCAGTATCAATAAAAAATATCCCATCTAAAGCAAAAATAGTGATGGATATTAAAACACCCTCAAGTAATATGAGTGAATTAATGCTTCTATCAAATATTGAAATGCTTAAATCTAGTGATGAGGTTAAATTTGTTTGTCAAACTGAGGCTGATATCGATTGGTCTATTGATTTTTGTAAAAAGTATGAATTATACAAAAAGGCCCATATACTATTTTCTCCAGTATTAGGGGTTTTAAATCCTCAAGTTTTAGTAGAAAAAATTCTTAGTAATTCAATACCAAATACAAGAGTTCAAATCCAAATTCATAAGGTTATATGGAATCCTGATACAAAAGGAGTCTAAAAGAGTTTTGCTTAAAAAATTAGGGATATTTAATTGTTTCAAAAAATTTTAAAACATCTATTTCTGCATTTTTTAGAAGTGGTTCATTAATCCATTTTACATCACATTCACCTCTTAACCAAGAGAGTTGACGTTTTGCGAAATGTCTAGTATTTATTTTAATAAGCTCTATTGAGTCAAAAAGAGATAAATCACCTTCTAAAAACATAAAAATCTCTTTATAACCAATGGATTGCATTGATTTATGTTTTGATGGATGATACCCCATTTTTTTAAGCTCAATAACCTCCTCTATCAACCCATTCTCAATCATTTTATCAACACGAGTATTTATTCTTTGATAAAGAGTATCTCTACTAATATTTGGAGATAGTTTTATATAATTATAATGATTTTCTTTAAATGAGTGTTCATTTTGTAACTCTGTTATTGGTTTATTAAAAGCATAGTAAACCTGTAATGCTCTCTCTACTCTTAATCTATCATTTGGATGGATTCTATTCGAAGCATCAATATCAATTTTTGATAACTCTTGATGAGCCCACTCTAATCCATGAAAATCAATCAGCTCTTTTGTTGATTTTATAATATTCTCTGGAATTGGAGGTAATTCAAATAAACCTTTTAAAAGAGCCTTTGTATATAATGGAGATCCTCCTACAACAATAGGAAGTTTTCCTTTTTTTAAAATTGATTCTATAGATTTATCACCCATTTTTTTAAAATCAAATGCTGTAAAATGTTGATCTGGTTCAATAATATCGATAAGATAGTGTTGAATTCCCATTTTTTCAGACTCTCTTGGTTTTGCTGAGCCAATATTCATATATTTATAAAATATTACAGAGTCTGCATTAACAATTTCACCATTAAATTTTATTGCTAAATCAACTGCTAAAGAGGTTTTCCCAGAGGCTGTAGCTCCACTTATCACAACGATTGAATTTTGCATTCACAACTCAAAATATTAAATTTTGGATAAAAAAAAACGCAGAAGTCTCCCTCTGCGTTTCTGATATATTTTCATTTAAACAATTATGCTTCTGTATTCTCTGCTATAGTGCTCTCTGTTGTATTCTCTTCAACTTTTTCTTGAACAGGAACAGGACGTACAACATCAACAAATTCAATTATTGAGATTGGAGCATTATCACCTTTACGATTTTTATATTTTAAAATACGTGTATATCCAGAAACTCTATCTTCAAAGCGTTTAGGAAATTCAGTAAAAAGTTTTCTGAAAGCAACTTTATCTTCAACAAGTTTTTTTGCTTGTCTAACTGTTGCATCTGTATTTTTTTTAGCATAAGTAATGACACGATCAATAATGCGACGAAGCTCTTTTGCTTTTGCATCTGTTGTGTGAATTGACTCATGTTTAATTAAAGAAGCAAGCATATTTTTCAACATCGCTTTACGGTGAGAAGATACTCTATTTAATTTCCTTCCCTTAAGTAAATGTCTCATTTATTCACCTCAACCTATTTTTTATGTTTATCTACATCTTCAAGTTTAAAACCATAATCTTTTCCAAGCTCAAGACCAAGGTCTAAAACAATCTCTTTAATCTCTTTTAAGGATTTTCTACCAAAATTCTTTGTTTTAAGTAATTCTGGCTCTGTTTTTTGAACTAACTCACCAATAAAACGAATATTTGCTTTCTTAAGGCAGTTAGCAGAACGAACAGATAACTCCAATTCATCAACAGATTTATAGAGGTTTTCATTAGTCTCAACCTCTTTTTTCTCTTCTGGTTGAAGATCAATAACAATATCCTCTTCAACCTCTTCAAAGTTGATAAATGGAGTAAGAAACTCTTTTAATATTCTTGCTGAAACCCCAACAGCATCAACAGGATATATTGTTCCATCAGTCCACACCTCTAATTCCAACTTATCATAGTCTGTATGTTTACCTTTTCTGGCATTTCTAACTTTGTAGTTGATTTTTTTTATTGGTGTATAAACAGCATCAATCGGCATAAATGTAGAATCAAATAGATCCTCATTAGCTGGATTTTCATCTGCAGGAACATAACCTACTCCTGATGTTAGGTAAAGCTCCATATTTAAGCGTCCTTCAGGTGCAAGTGTTGCTATAACTTTCTCTGGATTAATGATTGTTACTTGGGAGGGAATAGATATATCCCCTGCACGAACAATTCGCTCTCTATCAGGATACCCCTCTACTACTAATGAGAAGATAAGAGGACGTTCTCCATTATAATCAAAACGAACCTCTTTTAAGTTGAGAGTAATAGACATTACATCCTCTCTTACACCATTCAGTGTTGAGAACTCATGTAAAGCTCCCTCTATTTTAAGAGCTGATACAGCATTTCCTCTTAAAGAAGAGAGTAACACTCTACGTAAAGCATTTCCAATAGTAATACCATAGCCTCTTTCTAAAGGTCCATAAACAAATTTCCCATAAAACTGGCTTTTTTCATACTTTTTATCGTACTCAATTTTTGATGGTTTTTCAAGAGACTTACGGTCCCATCCCTTAATCATTCTCTCTCCTTAATTACACTCTTCTTCTTTTTCTGGATTTACAACCATTGTGTGGAATTGGAGTTACATCTTTTAACAAGGTTACTTTGTATCCAACAGATGCAAGACCTCTTACTGCAGATTCTCTACCTGCTCCAGGTCCTTTGATATAGATTGCAATAGATTTAAGTCCATGCTCTTGAGCTTTTTTTCCAGCATCAGCAGCTGCCTGTTGTGCTGCAAATGGAGTACTTTTACGAGAACCTTTAAAACCATTTACACCAGCACTTGACCAAGCAATAACATTACCACTCACATCACTTATTGTGATAATAGTATTATTAAATGTGGATTGAATATGTGCTATACCACTTTGAATATTTTTTTTAACTTTCTTTTTTACCACTTTACGTGTTCTGGCCATGAATGATCCTCCCGCTTATTTTTTCTTCTTAACAACAGCTCTTCTTGGTCCTTTTCTGGTACGTGCATTTGTATGTGTACGTTGTCCACGAACAGGAAGATGTTTTTTGTGACGGAGACCACGATAAACATTAAGGTCCATAAGACGTTTGATGTTCATCGAGATTTCTTTACGAAGCTCTCCCTCTGTGATATAATTATTCTCAATAATCTCTCTCAGAACACGGATATGATCATCAGTCAAGTGGTCTGATTTTAAATTCCAATCAATATTTGCTTCACTCAAAATCTTTTGAGCAGAAGAGCGCCCAATCCCATAGATATAGGTGAGAGCAATTTCCATTCTTTTATTTTTTGGTAAGTCAACACCAAATAATCTGGCCAAGCTATCCTCCCTAAAGTTTCATTAACCTTGTCTTTGCTTATGTTTTGGATTTTCACAAATAATCCGGATGATCCCTTTCCGTTTTACAACTTTGCATTTATCACAAATTTTTTTTACAGAAGATCTTACTTTCATATCTCATCCTTAATATTAATTTTTGCTTCTATAAATAATTCTCCCCTTTGTCAAATCATAGGGTGATATCTCAACAGTAACTCTATCTCCAGGTAAAATACGAATAAAATTCATTCTCATTTTACCTGATATATGAGCTAATATTTTATGACCATTGTCTAATTCAACCCTAAACATTGCATTTGGTAAAGGCTCGAGAACTGTCCCTTCCATTTCAATATGATCACCTTTAGGCATTAATTCCCCCTCTTTTCAAGAAGAGCCGTAATATCATTATATACCTCTTCTGCATCACGACTTCCATCAATATCTGCTAATAGAGATTTATCTTTATAAAAATCTATCAGTGGTTTTGTTGATGTATGATATACCCTCAAGCGTTGTTGAATACTTTCAGGATTATCATCACTTCTTTGATATAGAGTACCACCACAATGATCACACACACCAACCTCTTTAGGTGGTGAAAATAGTTTATGAAAAGAGGCTTTACACTCTTTACAAACCAATCTTCCTCCAAGACGAGCTAATAAAAGCTCTTCAGGAACAACAAGATTAACAACAGAGTCCAAAGAGACACCCATTTCAGAGAAAATTCTCTCGAGAGAAATAGCTTGTTCCTCTGTTCTTGGAAAACCATCCAATAAAACACCATTATCACCCTGTTCAAGATGTGTCTTTAACATTTTTATTATTAAATCATCTGGAACTAAATTCCCTTGGTCCATATAGCTTTTAGCCTCTAATCCTAGAGAGGACTGTTTTGCTATCTCCTCTCTCAACATATCTCCTGTTGAGATTTGAATCCAGCCATTCCTATCAACTAATCTTTTAGCAACAGTCCCTTTTCCTGCACCCGGAGCACCGAGTAAAATTAAATAAGCTCTCATTATTATACATCCTCTTGATAACGTCTTCCTCTTATTCTTGATGGAGCTGAAGTTGTATCTGATAGATTTGCATATTGACTACCAATAACATATGAGTCCATTTGATTAAGAGTATCAAGTGCAACACCAACAACAATTAGCAGTGAAGTTCCACCAAAAAAGAATGGAATTTCATAGTGTTTTATTAAAAGTCCAGGTAAAATACTCACTGCTGATAAATAGATTCCTGCTGCAAATGTAAGACGATTAACAACTTTATCTAAATATGCAATAGTCTCTTCACCAGGACGTACACCAGGTATAGCACCACCAGATTTTTGAAGGTTTTCTGCCATATCTTTAGAGTTAAATTGTATTGCAGTATAGAAATATGTAAAGAATATGATTAATAATATATAAAAAACATCATATCCCCAACTTCCAAATTGGAAAAAAGCAACTATTTTCTGTACTGTAGCATTTTGTGAAAATCCTGCAATAGTAGTTGGAAACATCAATAGAGAGGATGCAAAAATAGGGGGAATTACACCAGACATATTCACTTTTAAAGGTAAAACACTTGATTCTGATATTACTCCTCCACCACCAACTCTCTGCTTACTGTTCTGAATTTTTAACTTTCTATATGCGGTCTCAAGGAAAACAACAAAAGCAATTGTTATTAACATAATTATTCCAAGAATAATTACATCAAATGCCTCTAAGCCACCCTCTTTTCCCTGACGAGCTTTATATACAGTCTGTATTACTGCATCAGGAAGACCAACAACAATACCAGCAAAAATTATCAAAGATATTCCATTTCCTACACCAAACTCAGTAATTTTCTCACCAAGCCACATTAGAAACATTGTTCCACCAGTAAGTGTAACAATAGTTATGAAGCGAAACATCCATTTGTTAATGTTTGGAGATACCACATATTCAATTGTCTCACCAACATATTTCTGAGACTCTAAGTAGTATGATATTCCAAACCCTTGAACAATACTTAGTAATACAGTTCCATATCTGGTATATTGATTTATCTTTTGGCGTCCCTGTTCTCCACCCTCTTTTTGAAGACGTTCAAGTGGTTTTATTACAACCACCAAAAGGGAGAGAATAATAGATGCAGATATATAAGGCATAATTCCAAGGGCAAATATTGAGAGCTGTTTAAATGCTCCACCTGAAAAAAGGTTGAACATCCCAAAGAATGTTCCTTGAGATTGCTCTTTTAATATTTTACCCATTACAACACGATTTGTACCTGGTGTTGTAATATATACTCCGATCCGATATACCGCCAAAAGGGCTAGAGTAATCAGAATACGGGTTCTCAGGTCTCGAACTTTAAAATAGTTGAAAAATCTTGTAAACACCCTTTTACCTCAGCTTACTTTTGTTTTGCAGTTTTTAATTGTTTAATTTTTCTTCCAATAGATGTAGTTTTAACTACCTCAATAATACCACCCTTTGCTTCAACAAGCTTACGAGCACCATCACTCACTCTATTAACTTTTAAAGTCAATTTTTTCTCAAGAACAGCATCATTTTTTGATATCACTTTAATTGGGTTGTGTTTGAATAACCAATTTAATCTCTCTGTTGAAAGAGATTCCCAATTAATATCAAGAGTTTCATTCTCTTTATTCCAAAAAAGCTGTTTTAATACTGGATGAGCAAGAGAGACAACTCCACTTTCAAAAAGTGATTTATGAGTAACAACATCACCATTATTAAATACATTAAGTTGGTCAACTGTCACAACAGTTACTTCTATAGCGAAACGATTACAAAAACCAATTTTTGGTAATCTTCTGTGAAGAGGCATCTGTCCACCTTCAAATCCTGGACGAACTCCACCACCACTTCTAGCATTCATCCCTTTATGTCCTTTTCCGGCTGTTTTTCCCCATCCGGAACCTGGACCTCTACCAATTCTTTTGCGTGACTTTGTTGATCCTTTTTGGGGTTTCAATTCTGAAAGATTCATTACTAACCTCTACTCATTAACTTCTTCAACATTAAGCAAATAAATTACTTTTTTCACCATTCCTCTGATTCTTGAGTCATTATCACGAAGAACAATAGCTCCTCTTTTTCTTAACCCTAAACCATCAAGAACAGCAAGGTGTCGGTAATTTACACCAATTCGGCTTCCTCTTAATTCAATTCTAAGTTTACTCATCAGTTTCCTCATTAAGATTTGAAGTATGAAATCTCCTTTCCTCTTTCTAAAGCAAATTCCTCTGCAGTTTTGATTTGTTCAAACGCACGAAAAACAGCTTTTACAACATTGTGAGGATTATTGGATCCCAATAGTTTTGTTACAACATCTTGAACACCTGCAACTTCCATAACCGCACGAACACTCGAACCAGCAATAACCCCATGTCCTTCAGGAGCTGGTTTCAAAAGTACTTTTGCTGCACCAAATTTAGCAACAATATCATGTGGAATAGTTACACCATCAAGAGGAATTCTTATCATATTTTTCTTAGCAGACTCTTTACCTTTACGAATAGCCTCAATAACCTCTTTAGCTTTTCCAAGACCAAAGCCTACAACTCCATTTCCATCACCAACAACAACAAGTGCTGCGAAACCAAAACGACGACCACCCTTAACAACTTTTGCTGTTCTGTTGATAAATACTACTTTATCCCTTAGCTCTTCATCAGGCATATTAAAGTTAAGTACTCTTCTGTCCAATTTTATCTCCTAAAAATTAAGTCCTTTCTCTCTTGCAGCATCAGCCAAAGCTTTTACTCTTCCATGATATGGATAACCATTTCTATCATAAACAACAGATGTTATTCCGTTTTGAAGAGCAAGTTCTGCAACTAAAGCTCCAACAGCAACTGCTTTTTCGGTTTTTGTTTTTCCGTTTAGGTTTTCTTTAAGAGATTTTGATAATGTTGAAGCAGTAACAAGAGTTACACCCAATTCATCATTAATCACCTGTGCATAAATATGACCAGAGCTTTTAAAAACGGTCAAACGAGGTCTTTCAGTTGTTCCGTTAACTTTTTTACGGATGCTTTTTTTTCTTTTTAAGCGTAAAACAATTTTATCCCTTTTCATCTCTTATCCTATTTTTTACCGCCCTTACCTGTTTTTCCTGCTTTTCTTTTTACAACTTCTGTTGAATATTTAATACCTTTTCCTTTATAAGGTTCAGGTTTTCTTAAAGAACGAATAACTGCAGAAACTTGTCCTAATTGTTGTTTATTAGGAGATGTTAATGTTAATTTATTGTCTTTAACAGCAGCTGTAATTCCTGCTGGAACTTCATACCATATTTCGTGTGAGTGACCTAAAAAGAAAACAATATACTCTTTTTTTAGTTCAACACGATATCCAACACCTATAACTTCCAAAACTTTTGTAAAGCCTTTAGAAACTCCCTGCACCATACCATTCACAAGTGCTCTTGTTAATCCCCAATAGCTTCTATACTCATCTGAATCAACTGCAAAAATAATCTGATTATTCTCAATTGAAACATTTACTTCTGGGCGGATTGTTTGAGTTAATTGACCCAGAGGTCCTTTAACAGAAAGATTTCCACCCTCTAATTTTACTTCAACACCGCTTGGTATTTGAACAGGCTGTTTTCCAATTCTAGACACCGTCTACTCCTTATTACCAAATAGAACAGATTAATTCACCACCCACATTTAATGTTCTTGCTTTGCGGTCGGTCATTACCCCTTGAGATGTTGTTAATATAAATGAACCAAAACCATTTTTATATGGATGAAGGTCTTTTGATTTTATATAAACTTTACGGCCTGGTTTGGAGATTCTTTTAATCTCACTAATAATAGGCTCATTTGTTTTTGGGTTATATTTTAAACCAACTTCTAACATTGCTACAGGGTTTCTTTCCTCTTTTTCAAGTTCTTCAACAGAGCTAATGAATCCCTCTTCTAATAAAATGTTTGCCAGTTCCTGTTTGATTTTTGATGTCGGAACTCTTAAATAACTATGTTTCGCCATTTGAGCGTTACGAATTCTTGTTAGAAAATCACCAATAGGATCATTTACATACATGTCCACTCCTACATACTAAGGCCTAGTATCATATATCATTTTTTACAATTTGTCAACAATTAAAAATTGTATTACCAACTAGATTTCGTAACACCAGGAATTTCACCTTTAGATGCCAAATTACGAAAACAGATACGGCACATTCCAAATTTTCTCATAAAACCGCGACTACGTCCGCATAAAGGACATCTATTATATCCTCTTACCTGGAATTTAGGTTCCAGTGTTGCTTTATACATCAATGCTTTTTTAGCCAACTTGTCCTCCAGTCTCATTACCTTTAAATGGAGCACCAATATATTTCAATAGTGCTCTTGCTTCTTCATCCGTTCTTGCTGAAGTTACGATAGTGATATTCATTCCAAGAATTTTATCAACTTTATCATAATCAATCTCAGGGAAAATGATATGCTCTTTAATTCCAAATGTAAAATTACCACGACCATCAAAACCTTTAAAAGAGATTCCTTTAAAGTCACGTACACGTGGCAATGCAACATAGAAGAGTTTATCTAAAAAATTCCACATACGATCACGGCGTAAGGTAACGCGGCAACCGATAGCCATACCTTGACGAAGTTTAAATTGGTTAATAGATTTTTTTGCACGAGTAATTACTGCTTTTTGGCCAGCAATGTTTGTTAACTGAACAACAGCATTTTCTAATAATTTCCCGTTTTGTATTGCTTCCCCAATTCCCATATTCAAACTGATTTTTTGAATTCTTGGAATCTCCATTGGGTTTTTGTATTGGAATGTTGAAATCATCTCTGGGACAGCAACTTCCTTATATAAACGCAATGTTTGATGCATTCTCTTATCTCCGTCTACAAAAATTTAACAACTACTTTTTAATAACTTTTTTCTCAACAATCTCTTCACCAGTCAATTTGCAAAAACGAACTTTAGTTCCATTTGCATTAAGACGATACCCAATTCTTGTTGGTTTTTGAGCAGACTCACAATAATACATTACATTTGAAGCATCAAGGGGAGTTTCAATTTTTACAATTCCACCCTCTTTTGTATTTGGGTCAACTTTTTTATGTTTTGTTCTAAGGTTAATACCTTGAATTAAAACTTTTCCTGTTTTTGGAAAAACTCTTAAAATTTCACCAACTTTGCCTTTATCTTCACGTTTTCCAGTGATAACTATAACTTTATCGCCTTTTTTGAGCTTCATCTTATTGCGAAGATTTTTTCTAGTTCTGTCTTTGTTCAAGATTTTTGGTTTTCTATCTTTGTTCAAAGTTTTTACTTTCATGATACCTTCTCCCAATTATAATACTTCTGGTGCCATAGAAATAATTTTCATAAATTGTTTAGTTCTTAACTCTCTTGCAACTGGTCCAAAAATACGAGTTCCGATAGGTTCATGACTTGCATTGAGTAAAACGACAGAATTATCATCAAATCTTATTAGTGATCCATCTTTACGAGCAACCTCTTTAACTGTACGAACAATAACTGCACGATACACTTTTCCTTTTTGTATTTTGGAATTAGGAATTGCCTCTTTCACACTAACAACAATAATATCTCCAAGATGCGCAAATCTTTTTTTAGAGCCACCCAAAACCTTAATGCACTGAACTCTTTTAGCTCCCGAATTGTCTGCTACAGTTAAGTTTGTTGACATTTGAATCATAGGGTACTCCTCACTAAATAGTATTTACAATTTTAACCACTCTCCATCTTTTTGTTTTGCTGAGTGGTCTTGTCTCTTCAATCATCACTTTATAGCCTACTTTGCAATCATTTTGTTCATCATGAGCTTTATAACGAACTCTTCTTTTTACATATTTTTTATATTTTTTATGCAAAATCAGGGTATTAATTTCAACTGTTACAGTTTTATCCATTTTATCACTGATAACTACTCCCTGAAGCACTTTTCTTCTTCCTTGCATCTTTAATCCCCTTAGCTAGTTAAGAGTTATGAGCACTGCTTTGTTCTTCATTCTCTTTTTGATGGATAACAGTTAAAATAGCCGCAACCTCTTTCTTTAATTTTTTCAACTGTGAAACATCCATCAATTGGCCTGAATAATGTTTCATTCTCGCTGTAAAAAGCTCCATACGTTTCTCTTTTTCGAGTTCTTTAAGCTCTTTTAACAACTTTTGACTTAATTTTTGTTGTGTTGTTTTCATCAAAAACCTCAATCCTTAACAACAAATTTTGTTTTAATTGGTAACTTGTGAGCTGCAAGACGAAAAGCCTCTTTTGCTTGCTCTTCAGTAACTCCCTCCACTTCATAAAGAACCATTCCTGGTCTAATAACTGCAACCCAAGAATCAGGAGAACCTTTACCTTTTCCTTGACGAGTTTCAGCTGGTTTTTTTGTTAAAGGTTTATCTGGAAAAATACGAATCCAAATTTTTCCACCCCTTTTAATATAACGGTTTAAAGCGATACGACCTGCTTCAATCTGTTTTGAGCTTAACCAGCCTGGTTCAACTGATTTTAAACCGAAATCTCCGAAACTCACCTCATTTCCTGTATATGCAAAACCTCTAGTTCTGCCTTTAAAAGTTTTTCTGTGTTTTACTCTTTTCGGACTCAACATTTTGAGACTCCTTATTCATCACCTAAATAAACCAATGTTTTAACCCCGATTAATCCGTATGTGGTCAATGCCTCGGAAAAACCATACTCAATTTTTGCACGAAGAGTTTGAAGAGGAACTCTTCCTTCACGATACCACTCTGTACGAGCCATCTCTGCTCCACCTAAACGGCCTGAACAGAAAATTTTAACCCCTTTTGCACCACTTTTCATTGCTTCTTGAATAGCTTTTTTCATTGCTTTTCTAAATGAAACCCTCTTTTTAAGTTGCATTGCAACATTTTCAGAGATTAATTGTGCATTAATTTGTGGTTTCTTAACCTCAATTGGACGAATATTTACTGTCTCTTTAAGATCTTTTTTTATGCTTTCAACGAGTTTATCTTTATTTTCACCTTTAGCACCAATAAAAAGACCCATTTTTGCTGTATAAACAATAATATTCACCTTTTTATCACCAATACGTTCCACATCAATTCTAGCAATACCGGTATTTTTGCGGTTTTCAAGAATATATTTACGCAATTCAATATCTTGGCGTAATAATTTTGCATAGGATTTGCTGTCTTTAAACCATTTGGAACGCCAATCTTTGTTTACAACCAGACGAAAACTGATTGGATTAACTTTTTGACCCAAACTTTCCCCCTATTCGTTAGATACAATAATAGTTACATGACTTGTTCTTTTTCTTATGCGAGTTGCTCTTCCCATTGCTGCAGGACGATATCTTTTCAACATTGGGCCCTCGTCAACAAATATATTTTTGATACGAAGATCATCAATATCTGCATTAAAATTGTTCTCTGCATTTGTAATAGCAGAATTTAAAAGTTTATAAATAGGAGTTCCAGCACCTTTTTCAGTAAACTTCAAAAGAGCAAGTGCTTCACTCACATATTTACCTTTAATCATGTTCGTAACCATACGGGTTTTAGTTGGGGAAATTCTTAAAAACCTCAATACTGCCTTAGCTTCCATCACTTAACTCCTAATTACTTTTTCTTCTTCTTCTTATCAGCACCAAAACCATAATAAGTACGTGTTGGAGCAAATTCACCCAATTTGTGGCCGATCATGTTTTCTGTGATTAACACAGGTAAAAATTTTTTCCCATTATGAACAGCAATCGTAACCCCAATAAATTCAGGAACGATAGTTGAACGGCGGGACCAAGTTTTAATCAATTTTTTAGACTCTCCTCTTTGAGCTTTTTCTACTTTTTTTAGTAGATGCTCATCAATAAAAGGACCCTTTTTAATAGATCTTGTCACCTCTCACTCCTTATTTCTTTCTACGACTTACGATAAATTTATCCGTACGTTTATTTTTTCTTGTACGGTGACCTTTTGTAGGTTTACCCCAAGGGGAAACAGGATGACGACCACCAGAAGTACGTCCTTCACCACCACCATGAGGATGGTCTACAGGGTTCATTACAACACCACGAACACTTGGACGAACACCTTTCCAACGATTTCTACCTGCTTTTCCTAAACGTACAAGATTGTGGTCTGAATTAGAAACAGCTCCAATTGTAGCTCTGCAAGTCAATAACACTTTTCTTGTTTCATTTGAAGGAAGTTTAATAATTGCATATTTTCCCTCTTTACCAAGCAACTGAGCTGAGTTTCCAGCACTACGAACCATCTGGGCTCCTCTTCCTGGTTGAAGCTCAATATTATGAATTACTGTACCAACAGGAATACTTTGGAGAGGAAGAGTATTTCCAACTGTTATATCTGCACTATTTGAAGAGATTACTTTTTGACCAACAACTAATCCCTCTGGAGCAATAATATAACGTTTTTCTCCATCTTTGTAAACAACAAGTGCAATAAATGCAGAACGATTTGGATCATATTCTATAGAGGAGACTTTACCCTCTACATCAAATTTATTTCTTTTAAAATCAATAACACGATATTGCTGTTTGTGTCCACCACCTTGATGACGAGTTGTTACTCTACCTTGAGCATTACGACCAGCTTTTGATTTTTTTGTAATCAAGAGTGTTTTTTCTGGACGGTTTTCAGTTGTAAGAGTAACAGTTCCATCCTGATTTAAAAACTGATTACGGAAACTGATGGAGCTCATTCCTCTTCTTCCAGCTGAAGTAGGTTTGTATTTTTTCAATGCCATTTTATTACTCCTTAATTCTCTTCAGTTGCCATCTCTTCAAAAAAATCAATTTTTGAACCCTCTTTAAGAGTTACAATTGCTTTTTTAAAGCTTTGTCTTTTTGTAAAATGAGCACGCACTCTTTTTGGCTTTCCATGATACAACATTGTGTTAACACTATCAACAGAAACTTTAAAAAGCTCTTCAACAGCTGCTCTGATATCCTCTTTTGTAGCTGTACGATCTACAATAAAGTGGTATTTTGAAAGATTTTCACTTTCAGCACTTGATTTTTCTGTAATCAAAGGCTTCTTAATAACACTATAAACACTTAACATTATACTAACCTCTTCCTATTTGCTTAATCTTTGCTCAATTTTTCTTACGGACTCTTCACTGAGAAGTAGTGTTTTGTATTTTAAAATATCAAAAACATTCACACCACCTGTTTTAATCAGTTTCATGTCTTTTAAATTTCTGGAGGCTAGATAAAGGTTTTCTGTGGTTTCACAATCATCCACAATTAAACCTTTCTCAATTTGAAAACGAGTTAAAACAGATTTAAACTCTTTTGTTTTAAATGATTTAAGAGACCAAGAATCAACAACAAAAAAACGTTGTTCTTTAACTTTTAAAGATAGAGCAGATATTAAACCACCTCTCATAACTTTTTTGTTAACTTTGTATGCACTTATAACACCACGTGGACCCCAAACAACACCACCTTTTGGAAAGAGTGGAGAGTCTTTTGCACCATGACGAGCATTTCCTGTCCCTTTTTGTTTATAAATTTTTCTACTGCTTGCAGAAACCTCTGATCTGTTTCTTGTTTTTGCAGTTCCACTTCTGCGAAGACGAAGTTGAGCTTTTACAACATCATGAAGAATATGTTCTTTCACTTCTGCTGCAAAAATATTATCACTCACTTCAATCTCTCTAACCTTATTAAAATTCAAATCGTATACATCGATTTTCATCATCTTCTCCTGAATTATAAGGATGTTTTGATAACAACATAACCACCATTTGCTCCAGGAACTGCACCTTTCACAACAAGTAGGTTATTCTCAAGGTCAACTTTAACAACATCAAGATTACGTACTGTAGCTATCTCATTACCATAATGTCCTGCTAATTTTTTACCAGGATAAACACGGCTTGGATCTGCTGATGGTCCTAAAGATCCTTGTCCTCTATGATAACGAGAACCATGTGTATTTGGACCTGTATGTAAATTATGTCTTTTTATTGGACCTGTAAATCCACGACCTTTTGTTGTACCTTGCACATCAACTTTTTTAACTAATTGAAACTGCTCTAATGTTAAAACATCACCTGCATTAAACTCTTCTGGTTTTTCAACTTTAATTTGACGAATTAAAGCAAATTTTTTCTCAAAACCAGCTTTTTTAATAACACCAAGAATAGGTTTTTTAACTCTAAGTGCTTTGTGAAGAGCAAATTCCTCTTTAAACATCTCTTGTAATTCTGCTTTAACTTCACGAACTACATCGTATCCAACTTCAATTGCATTAACTGCATGTCCTTTTCCTTTTGTCTCTTTTAACACTCTCAAAACATGCAGAGGTGCCACTTCTAATACTGTAACAGGAATTCTAACACCATTCTCAGTAAAAATCTGTGTCATCCCAATTTTTTTTCCAAATATCTTTTTCAACATCATAGCCTCTTTAAATTATAAGGATTTAACCTCTATTTCAACCCCTGCGGAAATATCAATGTTTTCAAAAATGTCAGCAGTTTGAGAGGTAATTACAATGTCAATTAACCGTTTGTGTGTACGGATTTCAAATTGCTCTCTTGATTTAATATTCACAAAAACCGAACGCAAAATTGTATATTTGTTTATTTTGGTTGGTAGTGGAATCGGACCTATAACTTCAGCCCCTTTTTCTTTTGCTACATTTACAATATCAGCAACAGTTGAATCGAGTAATTTGTTGTCATAGGCTTTCAGTTTAATTCTGATTTTTTTCATTACCGCTCCGTAAGAAATAAAAAAGCTTTTTATTTTAGAATATTTAAAGAATAAAATCAAGTTAAATTTTACTCTTAAGCTAAAAACGGTTTTTTAATATCTTCTCTGCAATACTTGCAGGAACCTCACTATAATGGGAAAACTGATAAGAGTATGTTGCTCTTCCCTGTGTTTTAGAGCGTAAATCTGTTGCATAGCCAAACATCATTGATAATGGAATTTCAGCCTTAACAACTTGAAGATTAATATTTTGCTCCATACCAGTTATTTTCCCTCTACGGGAATTAATATCCCCAATAACATCACCCATAAATTCATCTGGAGTTGTTATTTCAACAGAAAAAATAGGTTCAAGAAGTGCTGGATTTGCTTTCATAACAGCCTCTTTGAATCCTATTGAACCAGCAACTTTAAATGCCATTTCGCTTGAGTCAACTTCATGATAAGAACCATCTATAAGTCTAACTTTTATATCAACCATTGGGTATCCAGCGTAAACACCATTATCCATTGCTTCGATAATACCTTTCTCAACTGCAGGAATATACTCTTTGGGAATAACACCTCCAACAATTGCATTTTCAAATTTAAAGCCTTTGCCTGCTTCTAATGGAGAGATTTCTATGACTACATGACCATATTGACCACGACCACCACTTTGACGAACATATTTACCCTCTTGTGTAACAGTTCCTCTAATAGTCTCTCTATAAGCAACTTGTGGAGCTCCAACATTAGCATCAACACCAAATTCTCTTAATAAGCGATCTACAATAATCTCCAAATGAAGCTCTCCCATTCCTGATATAATTGTTTGAGCTGTTTCAGGGTCTACTTTAACAGAAAAAGATGGATCCTCTTTCATCAATTTCTCTAATGCAGAAACCATACGATCTACATCCATTTTCGTCTTAGGTTCAATTGCAATTGAGATGACTGGTGTTGGAAAATCGATTGATTCAAGTTGAATTGGATGATTTAAGTCACATAAAGTATCACCTGTTGTAGTTAGCTTTAAACCAACTGCAGCGGCAATGTCACCACAATAAATACCATCAATCTCTTCTCTTTTATTTGCATGCATTCTAAGAATACGACCAATTCTCTCTTTTTTACCTTTTGCACTATTGATAACAACAGAACCAGATTCTAATTTTCCAGAATAAACTCTAAAAAATGTTAACTGACCAACATATGGGTCTGTCATAATTTTAAATGCAAGAGCTGAAAACGGCTCATCATCAAGAGGTGAAACCTCTATTTTTTCGCCATTATCAAGAGAAATTGCCTCTTTTGTTCCAACCTCTGATGGAGATGGAAGATACTCAACAATTGCATCAAGAAGTAATTGCACTCCTTTGTTTTTAAAAGCGGTACCACAAAGAACTGGAGTAATTGAATGTGTCAAAACCCCTATTTTTATACCCAATTTTGCATCTTCAATAGAGAGATTGCCTGTTTCAATATATTTCTCCATTAACTCCTCAGATTGCTCTGCAGCCTTTTCTACAAGAAGTTCATGATACATTTCAACTTCATCAACCATATTATCTGGAATCTCTATCTCTGTCATATTGTCAGGTGCTATACCAGCAAAACTATATGCTTTTTTTGTGAGTAAATCAACAACTCCTTCAAAATTCTCCCCTTGTCCAATAGGCAATTGAAGTGCAACAGGTGTTGTATTAAGATGTGTTGGAAACATTGATAAAACTCTTTGAAAATCAGCACCAACTCTATCCATTTTGTTAACAAATGCAATTCTTGGCACTTTATATTTACTTGCTTGTCTCCAAACTGTTTCGGATTGTGGTTGAACACCAGCAACACCGCAAAAAATAGCAACAGCTCCATCTAAAACACGAAGTGAACGCTCTACTTCTACAGTAAAATCAACATGTCCAGGTGTATCTATTATATTGATTTGAATATCTTTCCAGAAACAGGTTGTTGCTGCAGAGGTAATTGTAATACCTCTCTCCTGCTCTTGAACCATCCAATCCATCTCTGCGGTTCCTTCATGAACTTCACCTATTTTGTATGATTTTCCAGTATAAAACAGAACTCTCTCTGTTACTGTTGTTTTACCGGCATCAATGTGTGCCATCATACCGATATTTCTAACTTTATCTATTGATTTAAGTCTTTTTTCCACCTGTTTTCCCTAATTATTACCAGCGATAATGTGCAAATGCTTTATTTGCTTCTGCCATTTTGTGAGTATCATCTTTTTTCTTAATAGATGCACCTTTTCCAGAAATAGCATCCATTAACTCACCAGACAATTTATCAACCATTGTTTTTCCAGCACGTTTTCTTGAGTATGTAACTAACCATCTCATTGCAAGAGCAATAGAACGCTCTTTATTAACTTCAACTGGAACTTGGTATGTTGCACCACCAACTCTTCTTGACTTAACTTCAAGTTCTGGACGAATATTGTTTAAAGCTTTTTTAAATATATCAAGTCCATTCTCTTTAAGTTTTCCTTCAACTCTTTCAAGTGCGCCATAGAAAATCTTCTCAGCAACACTTTTTTTCCCTTCCAACATAAGCATGTTAATAAATTTTGCAGCAGTAACATCATTATATTTTGGTTCTGGGAGAACTAATCTTTTTGGTACTTCTCTTCTTCTTGGCATTTTCTTCCCTCTTAAAGATTATTTAGGTTTTTTTGCACCATATTTGGAGCGACCTTTTTTACGATTTTTAACACCTTGTGTATCAAACACACCACGAATAATGTGATAACGAACCCCTGGTAAGTCTTTAACCCTTCCACCACGGATAAGTACTGTTGCATGTTCCTGAAGATTGTGACCCTCTCCTGGAATATATGCAGTAACTTCAATACCATTTGTTAAACGAACCCTTGCAACTTTTCTTAAAGCTGAGTTTGGTTTTTTTGGAGTTGCAGTATAAACTCTTCTACAAACACCTTTTTTTTGAGGGCACCCTTTTAAAGCGGGAACCTTGTTCTTTTTAGCGACTTCTTGTCGCTCTTTTCTTATTAACTGATTTATTGTTGCCATACATGCCCCTTTATCAAGTCATGAAAAAAACACATAGAGACCTGTAATTATATTGAATTTTTGAAAAATGTCAAGCTTTTTAATGTAACTCACTATTTTGTTTAGATAAATTAGGATAAAAGAGTTTTGTGAATAGTTCATTCAACTCTTTTAAGTTAAATGGCTTTAATAAAACATCGGAAAATCCATAATCTTTGTAGTTTGAAAAATAATGAGATGTATAAGAGTTAGTAGATAATATTATTGGAATTTTATTATCAAACTCATTTTTTACAAAAGTTAAAAACTCAATACCATCTCCATCTTGCTCAATTTTAGAATCAGTTATTATTAAATTAAAAATATTTCCCTCTTTGTAACCTAAACTGATTTTTTCAAAAGCCTCTTTTAATGAATTTGCACTCTCAACAAAATAACCCAAAATCTCAAGAACCTTAACAGATGTAATGGTAGATTTAGTATCTCCATCAAGAACTAACACTCTTCTTTTATTCATTTTAGGCAATGGTTCAAAACTATTATTCACTAATTTCTTAGACTTTTCAATTCTCCTTTGTGAAAGAGGAAAATATAAATAACAATCAGTTCCTTTATTGATTATTGAGTTAATCTCAATTTTACCACCATTTCTTTGGATTAGAGAGTGAGTTATTGACAAACCTAAACCTAAACCCATATCTCCATTTGTTTTTTTAGTTGTAAAATAGGGAGTAAAAAGATATGGTAAATTCTCTTTAGCAATACCAATACCATAATCTCTAATTAAAATCTCCATCTCTTGATCTATAAAATTTATAAAAACATCAATAAAACCACCATTTGGCATTGCATCATTACTATTTTGAATAATATTTTTTAAAATATCAAAAAGATGCTCTCTATCAATCTCAATTTCATAAAAATAGTTAGGAAAATGAAATCTTGGTATAATATTTGAACCAGCTAAAATAAAATACACAGACTCTTTAATAAAAGAATCAAGTTTTAGTATTGATGGAAATATTGATTTTCCTTTTGCAAATTGGGAAAACAGTGAAATTAAATCTCTTGCTTTAAATGTTGTATCAATAGCTCTTTTTAAAAATATTATTGCTTGCTCAGAGATATTTTCGAACTCAAGAGTTGATAAATTCCCAGATATAATAGTTAAAAGATTATTTAAATCATTTGAGATTCCTTCACTTAAAGTTTTTAAAGAGTTCATTTTATATTCTAAAAGACGTTGATGTTCCTGTTGTTTTTGAACCCTTAAATCCTTTATTATAAACATTTTTAAAAGTTTACCAAATCCCTCAGAGATCCATTTTTCAAAAATCTCAACATCAATTGATTCACCTGAATCTAAAAATATTTGGGACTCATATTTTCTGCTACTATCTATTTTAGGATTAATATCAAAATCACTTAATTCATTTACAATAAAAGTTGTTATTGTTTTACCTAAAATATCTGATGAATCTAATTTTAATAATTTAAAAAAAGAGCTATTTGCATATTTTATCAATCCATTTTCAACAATAATAAAACCATCATGAATCTCATCTGTAAAATTTTTATATTGATTTATTGATTTTTCATAAATGGAGTTAGTTAACTCTATTTTTGGATCTTTTATTTCTGAACTTATCCCCAATACTTCAGTAATAACACCATTTAAATCCCTTCTAAGAGGAAAACTTTTTGAATGAAACCAAACCCATTCACCTCTTATTTTATGCCAGATTCTATACTCATGTTCAAAAACAACACCATCTGGAGCCTGAGTCATAAATGAAAAAAATTGCATTCTTTTTTCTGTTTCATCAGGATGATAAAGTTTGGCAAACTCCTCTGCTGGAAGATTTAAAAAACTATCCACACTCATCCCCATAGCACTTTCAATACCAGGAGAGACCCAAGTATTTTTTAACTGTTTCATATCAAAGATATGAATAACAAACTCTTTATCCATGGCACCTAAATAACAAATTAGTCTCAATTGTAAGCAATTCAATATCAAAAATCAATAGATTATGTAACTTCTGATAATCTTTTATGAAAAAAAATAGAAACTTTTAAATATTCATACTCAATTTATAAAAAATCAATTTAATAATGGAGTAGATTTTACTATTTTTAATTAATAAAAACTACATCCAGAGGAGTTATTAGATTTTGATTCAATTTCAAAAGAGATTTCTGATATTTCAGAGAGATTATTTTTTGAATCTTTAGCAATAATTTTTAAATAATATTTACCACCTTTTAATGAATTAACTGTTTTTTTTGTATCTTGTACATCAAAAAACTCTAATATAACTTTTGAATAATCAGATTTATCAGAAAGAGTAATATGATATGTTATAATAGTTCCTTCTGGATCAATTGATTCACTCCATCTAATATCAAAAGGAAACTCTTTTATAATTGATAAATTTAGTGGTTCTAAAATATCAACTTTACTTGGGGACTCCTCTATTTGGTTAACAAAAATATCTACACTATCTCTATCAGAACAGAGTGAAATTGAGTTATCACAAGCCTCTACCTCAATAACATACCCACTATTCTCCTCTAAATCATTTAAATTTGCTTCTGTTACTCCTATTTCACTATAAAAAACACTATTTTTATATATTTTATAATTTATCACCTCCTCAGATGGAGCTAATACTGAATTAAATTTCAGATTATAGGAGTTTAAAGATATCTCTCCAGTTTCAGATATTATTATAGGAATTGCTGGCTTTAAAGTGGATAAATCTGCCTCTTTTTCAACCACTTTGCTATCTGATTCAGCAAAATTATCAGCAACATTTATTGAGAATCTATATTTCTCTCCATGTTTGTAAAAATATTTTGGTAAAATAACAGTTTTACTACTACTATCTGGATTCTGATCAAAAAGAGTCCACTCTGTTAGTTTTAAATCTCCTTTAAAAAGAGTAATTTTATAATTTTTGTTAACAATATCATTATCATCCTCAAAAGTTAATTTAGGAGTAAGTGAATTAAATTCAATATCCAAATCACTTATAGTTAATGGTTTTTTTGCTAATGTTATATTTTTTAAAGATGGAATAGATATATTTCCAGCTAAATCTACACTATATAATTCAATACTATAGAGACCATTTTGTAAAGTAGTCTCTACTAAATGAGTTATATTATCTTTTGAAATCTCCTTTTGATATATACTAAAACCATCTTTTTTAATATTTAAAATATATTTTGATAACCCTGAACCACTATCACTTGATGGATTCCAAGTGATTTGTATATTGTTATCAAAACTATCTCCTGAAGTTATTACTGGTGATATTGGTTTTGTTAAATCAAGAAATATTGAACTCTCTTTTTGATTTGTTGAGGCTATAATATTTGATTGATCTAATACAACACCTCTTACAAAAATATTATTAATTCCCTCAACATTTGGAAGTTCAATAGTCTGCTCTCCACCTACAGATAATATTTGTGAATTAGAAAAGTCTGAGTTAAATGAGAGTTCAATGTTTTCAAGATTTGATTCTCCTTGTGTATATAAAACAACATCTCTTTCATCACTATATTCAACAGAGTTTGTTGTTTTATCATAAACAGATAATGTCAAAAGATTTAAATCACTATTTTTTATAAAACTACTATAACTATACTCACTCTTTCTAGAGAATATATCATAATAATAGGCTCTTATATAGTATGGTGTTGCAATAGAGAAACTATAACTATCAACAACATTTTTCTGAGACTCCTCATCAGAGAGTGTTACAGATGATATTGATTTATCAATCTGCAAAAAATCATAACTTCTTGATATATCAATTCTATAAGAGGAGAATAAATCATATCTATTAGGAGATTGAATATATATGTCTGGATGTATATATGTATCAATTACTCCATTAGGGTAAAGAATTGTTGGTTTATTTAGAATAGAAAAATCATTAGTAACTTTATAAACACTTCCTAAAGTACCTGTTTTTAAATATATTGGATAAAGATTTGATTTTTGAATTTTTGTAACACCTGAATCATTATAGTGAAAATAGAGATTAGAAAAACTCTCTTTTCCCTCAAAAATATATAATTTATAAGTTGAATCAGAAAGATAACCATAAAAATTACTATTCTCTTTATAAAATATCCCATTTTCAATTATTTGATCATGAGTTTTTGAGTGAATTTGTGTTATTGTAAAATCTGAATGGATTTTATAAATATAAAGGGTTGAACCATTTGAAACTAACATATAATATTCATTATTATCATCTTTTATTAAATCTAATATTTTTGAATTAGTTAAAACAGAATATTCATGTTCTCCAATTATATCTCTTATTATAAGATTTTGTGAATTTGATATAACAGCAATATTATATGGAGGAGTAGTTGCAAATCTATCAAAAGATGATGTTGTTGAAAATAGTGTTGAGGAGGTCACATTTTCATTTGAAAATATATATTTTTTTATACTTGAACCTTTTTTTAGTATTAAAGTATTATTAAAAGAGTGAGGAGTTATTGTACCCATAATATTATCATTGTATGAAGTTATTAACTCCACCATCTGCTCATTTTCTCTATATTTATAAAAATAGTATTTATCCAATTCACCAATATCATAATCTAATGTTACAATATAAAGATTACTATTTTCACAAAACAATCCCATAGGAAAACCATAAACGCCAGAAATAGGGTTTTCTGTATTTTCTGTCAAATCTCTTAAATATGGATAACCACTTTTCAAATAGACAATATAATTTTTATTATTACAAGTAGTCGTTTCTGTAAACTCCCCTAGAAATGGGGTTTCAAAAGGTAGTGATAAAAATACAAATATCCACATATTTACCTCTTAAAATAGATTTCTAAACCTATTTTTACAAAAACTCACAATTTTGTCAAATTTTTATATAAAATTAGTATAAATATATGTTTTTATTATAGAAAATATTTTTATTTAAAAGCTCTTGCTTTAAATATTAACTCTTTTTTCAAATTAAATAGAGATGTTTCAAGACCTACTGGATATTGATGTGGATTAAGAAATCTTTTTATTCCTAAATGGAATTTAGAAAGCTCTTTTTGAGCATACTCTCTTACCTCATTAATATGTGGTAATTGATATATTTGCTCCCCATTTTTAAAAAGTGTAATTAAAAGCTCTTTATTTATAAGTTGATTTGAGAAATTTTTTCTTCTTGTATCATCAAATGGATCAATAATCTCAAAATTTTCAACAGACTCAAAACTATTATATATCATATCTCCAATATACTCTCCATTTAGTTCAAATCTTTTCACACCTAAAGAGCCTGGATTTGATGTTTTTATAGCCTGTTCAGAGAGTTTTACTTTGTAATCCCAAGAGCCATTATGGTTTTTTATTGCAGCAAGTTTATAAACTCCTCCAAGTGCAGGTTGGTCATAGGCTGTTGCTAGTTGTGTTCCAACTCCCCAAACATCAATCACTCCACCTTGAGCCTTTAAACTTAATATTGTCTCCTCATTTAAATCATTACTTGCAACAATTGAGGCTTTAGGAAATCCTCCCTCATCTAATATCTCTCTTGCTTTAATACTAAGATAAGCTAAATCACCTGAATCAAGTCGAATTCCAAGCATTTCATGCCCTTTTTCTCTCAATTTTTTGCCAACTTTCACAGCATTTTTAACCCCCTCAATAGTATCATAGGTATCAACTAAAAATAGTGAATTATTTGGCATTGCATCGGCATATTTTTCAAAAGCCTCTATTTCAGAATCAAAAGACATAACCCAACTATGGGCATGTGTTCCTTTTATTGGGATTCCAAAAAGTTTACCTGCTAAAACATTTGATGTTGCATGTGCACCACCAATATAGGCTGCTCTACTTGCAGATATTCCACCATCAACCCCTTGAGCTCTTCTTAATCCGAACTCAAGAACAGTCTCTCCACCTGTTGCAGAACAGATTCTTGAAGATTTTGTTGCAATTAAAGTTTGAAAATTTACAATATTTAAAAGAGCTGTTTCAAGAAGTTGAGCCTGAATTAGTGCTCCTGTTACTTTTATTAAAGGTTCATTAGGAAAAACAATCTCTCCCTCTTTTACACTCTCAATAGTACAGGTTATTTTTAAATTTGATAGATATTTAAGAAACTCAGATTCGAAAAGAGCCTTTCCATCATTTCCTTTTAATGATTTTAAATAATCAATATCACTCTCGTCAAATTTAAAACTATTAATAAAATTAACAACATACTCCACTCCAGCAGCAATAGCATATCCACCTTTAAATGGATTTTTTCTAAAAAATAGGTGAAAAACAGACTCTCTCTCATGAATTCCATTTTTCCAATATCCATAAGCCATTGTTAACTGATATAAATCGGTTAATAGAGAAAGTGATGATGAGTATATATTAGAAAGAGTATTCATAAACCCTCCATTATAGTTATAATAATTTTTTAATAGAGTATTAAAAACTCTATTTTCCTAAATAAAAAAAATCAAAATATGATTATTGAAAAGAGTTGTAAAATAGTATCATTTCTCATATTGAATAATAGACTCCTCTACCTCATAATAGTATTTTTTTAACTCTTTTAAGTCTGAAACAAGATTCTGGAGTTGATTATAGATATCTTCACTATGTATCTCAAGCTCTTTAATCCCTTTTTTCATGATAAAAGTGTGATTTTCTAATATTGATAAAGTCTGTTTTTGCTGTTTTTTTATAAAAATAGACTGTTTCTCTAAATTATTAATCCAATCCTCTATTTTTTTGTCCCATCTATTTTTAATCTCATCTGTTGGCTTACAGACACGTTTTTGATAGGTGTTATTCTCATATATTTTGAGCTCAACAACCCCCTTATACCCCCAACTTGAAACCTCCCAAAGAAGCTGATTTTTTTTCTTTCCTTCAGATATCATAAATGGTTTAGATTTTCCATCCATTCCATAAAGAGGCATTGATTGCCATTTTTGCTCTAATTTATTGAAATCCTCTATTGCCAATAGTTCAAAAAGCTCTCCATTATTAATTTGAATTGGATGTTCTAATTGGTAAAATGATTTATTACCAATATTCACAAGAGATATATCTCCAACTTTTCCCATAAACAGATCTTGATGAATATAGTTCTCTATCTCATTTTTTAAAACTTTAAACTCTTTATTTATAAAATAGTTATTTGTCTCTCCAAGAAATACATTTTTCATTCCCGCAAGAAGATTATTAATATTAAGTGTTGTTTCTGAAGTTGTGAGTTTTGCTGTAACAGTAAATGGGATTAAATATGTATCTGCTAAATCAACCTCTTTTCTTCCATCTAAAAAAGCAGATGTTTTTAGCAGTTTTAATATTTTTTTCCATCTTCTATCAGAGATATATAGAGAATTTTCATGATAATAAAAAAACCAATTTCGTAAATGGTATAAAAGCTCTAAAACAGGCTCTGAAATTTGAATATTATCAATCTCATCAGACCACTGTAAAATCTCCTCTTTTGTTATAATTAACTCTTTAGGAAAAGAGTTTTCTCTCTCTTCAGGAAGAAAAAGCATATCAAAAAATGATTTTTTATTCTGAATTCTCTCCTGCTCATAAAACAGAAGAAACTGATCATCATTAAAATCTTTAATGAAACTATTAAACTCATCACTTCTACATGTTGTTAAATATGATTTAGCATTTATCTCTTCACAAAAAATTGAAAAAATAGTCTCCTCTATTTTTTTTCTTCCTATTCCAGGAGAGCTTATCAATAGCATTGGATTTTTTGATATTATTGCAAGAAGAGAGAGTCTTATTGCCTCCTCTTTTTCAAAAAGAGTTTTTTCAATAAAATTAATAATTTTTACTATTTTCTCATTTACAATGGTCATATAGGTACCAAAAATGTTTGTCTTATAATAAAATAATTTTATAAAAAAAACAACCACTAAAAAACAGATTTTTTTTTCGACTTTTAGTTAAAATTGTGTATAATCTACTTGCATTAGAGAGAGGAAAACTATGCAAGAGAGATTAAATAAAGCAATAGAAAGATTAAAAAATGGTGAAATGGTTATTCTTGTTGATGATGAAAATCGTGAAAATGAGGGCGATTTATGTTTTGCTGCTCAATTTTCTACGCCAGAAAAAATTAATTTTATGGCTAAACATGGAAGAGGTTTAATATGTTTGACATTAACACCAGAATGGACAGATAAACTAAAACTTCCTCTTATGGTTGAAGATAATCACTCAAGATTTAAAACAGGTTTTACAATCTCAATAGAGGCAAAAAGGGGAATCTCAACAGGAATATCTGCAGCAGATAGATCTCATACTATTTTAACCGCTATAAATGAGAATGTTGTTCCAGAGGATTTAGTAAAACCTGGTCACATATTTCCATTACGAGCTAAAGATGGTGGTGTTTTAGTAAGAACAGGTCAAACAGAGGGTTCTATTGATTTGGCTCGACTATCTGGATTAAAACCATTTGGTGTTATTTGTGAAATTATGAATGATGATGGAACAATGGCAAGAATGGAGAATTTAGAGAAATTCTCTAAAGAGTTCGATATTCCAATTGTTACCATTGAGGATATTATATCTTTTAGACTTAAAACAGAGAGACTTATTGATGTGGTTAACTCGCAATATATTGAAACCTCTTATGGTTTTTTTAATATTAAAACATTTGAAAGTAGAGTAAATAGAGAATCTCTTACAGCCTTTATTAAAGGGGATATATCACAACATGAAATAGTACCTGTTCGAGTTCATAAGGGAAATTTAATGGGTGATATATTTGGTGTTGTTCAAAATGGAGTAACCTCTCTCAATAAAGTTATGAACTATTTTGAAAAAGAGGAGACTGGTGTTTTATTATATATGTTTGATGATAAATCTATAAACTCAATAAATCTTTCAACAGATGAAGAGGATTTATCAATTCTCAAAAAAGAGGAGCAATTAAGGGATTTTGGTCTTGGAGCTCAAATACTTCACTCATTAGGATTAAAAAAAATAAAATTAATAACAGAAAATCCCAAAAAAGTGATTGGATTAGAGGGTTATGGAATACATATTGTAGAGCAAATATCTCTTTAAAGTTATAATCTGTTTAATATTTTATTTTATAGGTATATTGTTTAATTCTTGTAGTCATATCTATTTTATCTGAAGCTATTATTTTTCTGTGGTTAAACTTTTACAGTAAAAATATTTTTTTGCTAACAATAGGTATGAATTTAAGTTTTTTAGATTTTAAGAAAAATATACACTAAAAAAAAGGAATAATTCATAAATATTTCTTGAAAATATTCAACTAAACAACAACAAAATACCAAATAACCTCTGTTTCTGAATCAAATTTATCTTTTATTTTAAGATGTAACTCTAAAAAATCACCAATTGAGTAAATTGAGGCATCTAATCGATATTCTGGAGAGAACTCATCTGAATTAATATTAGTACCATTTAGTATCATACTCCATTCAAAATTTAACTCATTATAATCACTATTCTCATCATAAACAGTTACAGATAACACCATATTTTCTGTTGAAGAGATAGGAATAACTCCTCTATGATAATCTGGTTCAGTTTCAATAACTTGAGGAGCTCTATTTTTTTCAATATTTATCAATGAAGAGACCTCTGATGTTGTATTTCTATCAGATACTTTAAGACTAATTTGATACCATCCTTCACAATCTGGTGTAAAAAATGTTTTTGATGATGAGATATTTTCTGAGCCAATAAGTGAGTTAGTATAAAGTATATTTAAAGCTAATTTAGAACACTCTGGAATAGAGATAGACCAAAAATACTCTAAATACTCCTTATCAGGATCAAAACTTGCAGAACCATCAAAATATATTGGAGTATTAACAGTTAAATAGTCATTATCAGAAACAGACAAAGATGGAATTGGAGCTCTATTTTGAACAGTAATATTTTTTGCACCACTACTTTTTTTTGCCCCATACTCATCTGTAACTAAAAGAGATACCTGATAATTTCCAGGAACATCTGGAATAAAACTGTTCATTCTTGGATTATTCTCTTTTCGTTGAGAAAATGGATACTCCTGATTTTTTAAATCAGAATCTGGTGGAACAGACAAAAGTTTCCATTCAAAATAGAGCTTTTCATCTGTTTCATCAGTTGAGCTATAAAATAAAAATATCTCTTTATCAATATAGTGAGTTGCTCCCTGAACCCCAAAATCACTAATAGGTATCTCATTAATTCTATCATTAAAATAGCATGATGATAAAAAAATAGAGATTAAAAGAGCTACTATTAATTTTTTCAAATCAAAAATCCTTTAAAATAGAGTAATAAGATATTTATGGAGCTGGGATATCCATCAATATCTCATTTATAACTTTCTGAGTAGTTTCACCACTATATAATAGATGTGGATCAATCTTTATTCTATGTGATAAAACAGCAAGAACAATCTCTTTTATATGCTCTGGAGTTACATAATCAACTCCATCAAAAGCAGCTAATACTTGAGAAATTTTCATAATTGTTATTCCAGCTCTTGGACTTGCACCTAAAATAATAGATGGAGTTTCTCTTGTTTTTCTAATGATGGATATAATATATTTTTTTATTGAATCACTAACAAATATATTTTGATACTCTTTTTTATACTCATCTAAATCAGATAAAGAGATAACCTTTTTTAAATTATCAATAGGATTTCCTTTTTGATAATCAGATAATATATCCAACTCATCTTCAATATTGGTATAGCCAAGAGAGAATGATAGAGCAAATCTATCAAGTTGTGCATCTGGTAATGGATAGGTTCCAGCAGACTCTATTGGATTTTGAGTTGCAATAACCCAAAAATTTTGAGAAAGCTGATGTGTTTTTCCCTCAAGAGTTACCTGTCTCTCCTCCATTGACTCAAGAAGAGCAGATTGAGTTCTTGGAGATGTTCTATTTATCTCATCAGCAAGAAGTATATCTGTAAAAATTGGTCCCTCTTGAAAATAAAAACTACCTTTTCCAGAATCATATATTGAAGCACCTAATATATCAGAGGGTAGTAAGTCAGATGTACATTGAATTCGCTTAAATGAGAGCTCTATAACTTTTGAAAAAGATTTTGAAAGAGTTGTTTTTCCTGTTCCTGGTAAATCCTCAAGTAGAATATGTCCACCAGTTAATAATCCAGCAAAACTCCATCTGATTGCATAATTTTTACCTTTTAAAACTTTTGAAATCTCTTTCACAACTAGTTCATAACCCTCTTTTATTCTCATAATTTCACCTATTTTGAACGTTCAAACTCTGCAATAATTTTAAAATACTCATCTTTTGAATGTGGCTCATTTAATATATAAAACTCTTTATTTCTTAGACCAATACAACCAAAGCAGTATGTACAATTATGACAACTCTCACAATGAAAAAGATATTTAGAGTTATGACAATTACTACAATTTCTAAGATAGGAGGAGTTAGAACAGTTTTGAGAGTTATGGCTATGAGCCATCTCAACACAGTTTTCAAGATTTGAACAGTATGTTACTTTATAACAACCAGAGCATTTTTCACAATAAAAAGCCTTTGTACAATTCACACACTCTTTTATGTTAAAACATTTTTCATTTGTATCTCGATTTTGAATCTGTCTTTTTAAAAGTGATAAACGATTAAAAAATTCGTTTTTATTCATAATTTGCCACCTAAAATAGTTTAAAACCTCTACTCATGACTCTCTTTTAAAACTGCAAAAGAGTCCCAATTAACCCCTTTTAATATCTCAAGTATAATAAAATACTCTCTAATACCCTCTCCACTCACAATAAACATCACACCATTTTTAATAAAAATTCCATTAATAATACCAATCTTTGTATTCATAGATAGATGTAGTTCAGAATCACCAAGTTTAAATGATTGATAAAAGAAATCTTTTTGAGACTTTTTTAATAGTTCAATATGTGATTCATTAATTTTTACAGTCTCAAATGATATTTTACTCTTCTCTTTTTCATAAACAAATGATATTGAGAAAAAATCTATTTTATCTGAACTTGAATTTACCTCAAAAGATCTTAAAGAGTATCCATCAACAATCTCTTTAAAAAGAATTTTAAGTTTTTCATAAAGGGGAGATTTGTTATTATTATTATTTAAATTTTCATCAATTCCTAACTCTTTTATTTTTTTGTCCTCATCAATCTTCTGTTTTAAAATTGATAATCGATTTTTTGTCTCCTCAATCTGCTCAATATTTTTCTCTTTTAAAGTATTTTCATACTCCTCATAATTTTTTTTATCAACCTCAATAATCTCATTTTTATCATTTAACACTTTAACAACTTTTCTTTCTCGAGCCTCTCTCTCTTTTTTTTCAATTCTCTCTTTTAGTTCTTGCTCCTCTTTTGAAAGTGGTTTCTCATTTTCAATTTTACCAACACTATCTTTTGCATCTTTACAAGATGTAAAAATAGAGATTAAAACAGCAAAAAGAATAATTTTTTTCATTTAATACCTCTAAAACAAGCTCTATTCTACTTTAACAACAGAAAAAATACAATATTTTTATATTGTTTGGAATCTTTTTTTAATCTAATTGATATTGTCTGTATTATCTTTTATTTTGAGGGGGTTTTAGAGTCTGGAGAACCTATTTTTTCTAAAATAGTCCCTTTTACAAGTTGTCCAAAAACCTCTGCAACACTTTTTCCACCCAATATTGCCAAAGGAGACATTGATTCTGCAACTTTTTCAACAAGAGCAACATCAGAGAACTGTTGAAGAGCTGCAATTAAATGAGGAGATACTGCCTCTGCTTTTTTAACAATTGATTCAATATCAGCCTGAAGCTCCTGAACTCTTTGAAGCATCTCTTTTTCTTTAACAGATAACTCAAAATCAGAACGTTCTCTCTCTCTCTCTAATTTAGCCTCAGATATATCATTTAAAACACTCTGTTTTTTAAGTGCATAGTTAAGTTTTTGTTGCTCTGCAAAAATTTCGGTCTCAATTTTTGACAGAATAACATCTCTTTGCTGAGTAATCTCATTTTTTTCAAGCTCAAGTTTAACTTTTTTTGTATCTGCTTTTGATGTCTCAATCTCTTGCTGAATTTTCTCCCTCTCTTTTGTAACCTCAAGAATTTTTTTAGACATATCCAACTCAAGAGCCTGTTGAATCATTTTTTGTTGAGTTTCAATAAGTAAATTGGAAAGAAGATGATTTTTTATTTGAAGATCTAAAACCTCAACATCATAAATTCTCATTCCATTCTCTTGAAAAACTCTACCAGGACGTTTTTCACCCTCTTTTTGCTCCCCAAGAATAGCATTTCTTATAATTGAGACACCATCTCTATAAAACTCCTCAACACCATAACGTTTTATTACAGATCTCAGAAGAGATCTCATATGATCTGTTAAAAATTTAACATAGTTCTCAACATTAAACCATTTTTCTGAATCACCTTCAAAATTTACACGATATGATAATCGAATTGCAACTTCACAAAAATCTTTTGTATCAGCATCAACAATATCAGATACTTTATTGTGTAAAACTCTTAAATATACAGTTTTAAAAAGGTTTTTATCTGTTTTAGGTGTTCCTGTTGATAACTCAATTGGTTCTAAAGTCTCATCATATTCAAGAAGACAGGAGTTTGGTCCAACAACAACTTTTCTACTTCCTGTTTTACTTACAACAAGAAAAGCATAACCTGTCCAAGCATTAATAGAGACAGCCCCCTCATATTTTGTATCAAGAGTGATTGTTCTTGGTGGAGTATATCCTTTATCACGTTTAAAATCATCTCCAACAAAACCATCCTCCAAAACCTTCTCTTTTTTCATGGATTTAGCCATTGGAGCAGCAATTGAAGAACCCATTGATAAAGCATCAACCTCAACATATGGCTCTCCTTTATCATTTTTAACCTGTTGCATCAATTTATTATTATATTCAAGAGCCTCTTGATTTCCAGGAAACCAAAGAGAGACCTGTTTTTGAGTTAAAACTCTTCTTACAATAACCTCTTTTCTTGGATCAGGAAGTAACATAACAGGACCTGTATTTAAATCTATTTTACCTGTTATTCGATTTAGAACATATCTTGCCTCTCCTGCAGGAATAGCAACTGCATAGTTAACTTCCGCTTTTCCATAGCGAATTATTGCATGTTCAGGTCTTGGAAAATAGATCATTTGATCTTTACCTGTTATAAAAAGTTCATCACCAACTTTATATGATTTACCATCCTCTTCATAAGGAGCAATCACTTTAACATATAATCCACTTATTTCATTAAGCTCAATTGCTTTAAATTTTCTAGCACCATCTTTTTCAACAAAAGCCTCTGTTGGTTCAGGAAAAACAACTGCTGGTCCTTTAATAAAACGTTTATTTCCATTTTCATCCAAAAGAATACAATACTCTAAACGTTCAAGTGTTGCAGCATTTCTAACATATTCACCATCTTCATCAATAACAACTTCAACACCTGTTGATGGTATATAAAAAGAGACCTCTGTTCCTTTTATAACAATCTGTTTTCCCATTGTTAAATCCAACTCCCCCTCATTTTTGTTTTTTGATGTATCGGAGTTTTCAGTATTTTGAAGTTTTATAACAGCTTTTTTCCAATTCTTTTTTGCTGCCTCTTCATCATAAACTCTAACGATAAGATACTGATTAGAACGAAGATGATGCCCTTGAAGAACTCGAACCATTTGCCCTGGCCAAGGAACAAATGCCATTGGACCAGGAATATTAACTTTTTTACCAACATCTAAATCTGGTAAAGAGTTGGCTGTTCCTGTTTTAGGATCTTTTCCATCTTGGCTTGGATTTTTTACAACAAGATACCACCCCTCTGGAGCAATTGCAAATTGTCTAATTGCTTCAAAAAGTTCACATCGAATAAATCTTTTTGATGTTGAATCAAAAACTACAGGTTGGTCTGTATTTGCTAAACTTGTTTTGTGTGGTCCAACATAGTTTACAATATTACCCTTTGTTTCATCTAAAATAAAAGCATACTCATTTGGAGCAAGAATTAAATCACGTTCTCTTCTTCTTTCATCAACCATTATATCTCCTTAAGAATTTGTAATTAAATTCTATTATTTTTAAATATTTTATGCAAGAAAATTCAAAATTTTTGGAGTAATTTTATGTTATCTATTTTTCTGAATTTTACAGGATTAGTTTTAGAAAAATAGAGCTTGTTAAACAATTTTATATATTGTATAAGAGCTTTATTGATTTTTTTCATAAAATCATATAGAATAGTTTGGTATCATTGGAGGATTAATCATGAAAACAGCACTTTTTATAGTTGGAATTGTGCTTTCCATGCTTTTTATAGGATGTAATGAAACAACAAATAAGAATCCAGATGGAAATCTTTGTGATGATTTGGATTGTGGTTCAAATGGAACCTGTATTGTTGTTGAGGCTGAGGGATATGCAATGTGTGATTGTAATGCAGGATACACATTTGTTTCAGGAAGTGGATGTATAAACCCTTGTGAGGGAGAAAGATGTAAACCACATGGTGTTTGCATAGCAGATGGTGCAACTGCTAGATGTAGTTGTAATGATGGCTATTATGCAATTAATCTTGAGTGTCGTCAAGAGACAGATCTTTGCAAAGATGTTATTTGTGATGGAGGTATTTGCAATCAAGATAATGGGGAATGTGAATGCGATTCAGGATATCACCTTGTAAATGGCACAAAATGTGAAATAAATCAAGGTTGTGACTCTCCAACAGCAGATTGTGGAGAACATGGTATCTGTATTGATGATATTGAAGGAGATTTCTGGTGTGAATGTGATAATGGCTACTATTATAATGGAACAACTTGTGCAAGAGAGTTTTGTGCAAATGGTGTTCCATGTGGAACAAATTGTTGTAGTGGTTCTCAAATATGTTTTAATGGTTCACAATGTATGCAGCCTGGAAGATCTTGTGAAAATGATTTTGAATGTGATACAAATCAGTTCTGTGATAGTGTAATGGGGTTATGTCTTGAGATATCAACAACTGATGGAAGTTGTCAATATATTCCTGAATTTCAACAACAAATGACACCACTTGTTGCTTGGAGTTGGAATGGTTCTCAAACTAATATATTATCAACACACAAACATGTTTTAATGCCACCTGTTGTTGGAAATATAACAGATGACAATAATGATGGTGTTGTTAATTTAAAAGATATTCCAGATATTGCATTTACATCATATCCTGATGATAAATGGGATACAGATTCAGTGTTAAGAGTGTTAAGTGGAGATACTGGTAGAGAGCATTTTACAATAACAACCCCAAAAATGAGTGGAGGTAGTGGTTTAGCTCTTGGTGATATTGATAATGATGGCTTTAATGAGATTGTTGGTATTAAAGTTGGAAATAAACGAGTTGTTGCATTTGATAGAAATGGTAATCTTAAATGGGAAACTCAAGAGGATATGCCAAGAACAGCTCCTGGAGCACCAGCAATTGCTGACTTAGATCATGATGGAAAACCAGAAATTATTGTTGGAAACTACATTTTTAATGGAGATAATGGCTCAAAAAAATGTAATTCAACTGACATACTTGGCTCTTATGGAAATAATAGTGACTATCCAACTAATGCACACAAAAGATATATCACTGTTGTAGAGGATATTAATAATGATGGTGTAATGGATATTGTAACTGGAAATCTTATTATTTCTGGTAGAGATTGTTCAAGAATTTGGGCAAGAGAGGATAGAAAAGATGGTTATACAGCTATTGCTGATCTTAATTGGGATGGTAATCCAGAGATAGTTGTTGTTTCAAATGGTTATCTTTACATTTATGATTTTAAAGGTGAAGATTTAATAACTCCATTTCCAATTGATAATGCTATTGGAACAAGCTATCCAATAGGAGGACCACCAACAGTTGCAAATTTTGATGATGATATCTCAAATTTGGAGATTGCGGTTGCAGGAACAGAGTATTATAGGGTTTTAAAGCCAAATCTTTCAACAGGAATTGTTACTGTATTGTGGGAAAAAGCAACAAAAGACTACTCATCTCGTCAAACAGGCTCATCTCTATTTGATTTTGAAGGAGATGGAAAGGCAGAGGTTTTATATGCAGATGAGTGTTATTTTAGAATTTATGATGGATTAAGAGGAAGTGAACGTTTTAAAATAAAAAATAGTTCAGCAACAATATTTGAATATCCTCTTGTTGTTGATATAAATGGTGATGGAAAATCTGAAGTTGTTGTTGTTGCAAATGCATCATACTCAACAAACAAATGCCCTTGGGGTCCAAATGGTGCAGAACAAGACCATATATCAAATGGAAATTATGGAATAAGAGTTTTTGAAGACTCAAATAATAACTGGGTTAGAACAAGAACTATTTGGAATCAACACTCATATCATATTACAAATGTTTCTGAAACAGGAAAAATACCTCAAGTTGAGGAGAAAAACTGGTTAAACTATAATAACTATCGTCTTAATTCTCAAGGCAAGGGAGTTTTTAATGCCCCTAACTTTATTGTTGAAAGAGTTCAAGTTGAAAGAGAGGATTGTCCTCAACTATCATTTAAAATAAAGGTTAGAGTTGCTAATCTTGGAACTATCTCTGTAAAAGCAGGAGTTCCAATTGCAATTTATAAAGGGCTTCCAGATCAGGGAAGTAGAGAATTAATTGGATTTGCTGTTACTCAAACAGATCTATGGCCTGGAAGAAGAGAGATTATTGAATTTGATTATACTCCTGAAAATCCAGACGAAATTCGTCGCTATAATATATTTGCTTCAGCTGATGATTATGGTAATGGAATTGGAGCATATTCAGAGTGTAATGAGAGTGATAATATTATGGAAACATCATTTAAAGGCTCCTATGGTATGTTTTGTAATACAGGAGTTGGACAATGTATGAGATTTGCACCATATATATGTAATGAAAGTGGTGAACTTGTTTGTGGTGCTGTTGCAGGAGCTCCTCAAACAGAGGTTTGTGGTGATGGTCTTGATAACAACTGTAATGGTGAAACAGATGAAAACTGTGGTTGTAATTCAGGTGAAACCCAAGAGTGTTACAGAGGTTATGCAGACTCTTTTGGAGAAAACTCAAGATGTAAAAAGGGAACTCAAAGCTGTATTGGTGGTGAGCTATGGACATCTTGTGAAAATGATATACTTCCAATGGTAGAGACCTGTAATGGTATTGATGATGATTGTGATGGCATTGTTGATGATGGATTTCAAATTGGACAATCCTGTGTTGTTGGTTTAGGAGCTTGTAGAAAAACAGGGGTTTATAGCTGTGACTCATCTGGTAATCAAACTTGTGATGCTACTCCAGGAGAACCTCAAGATGAGATATGTGGTGATTCAATAGATAATGATTGTGATGGTCTTGTTGATGAACGTCCTTGTCGTGAATAAATTAACTTTATTTTTAAATATTCCTTTCTAAAGTAAATATAAAAAATTACCTTTTGTTAAGAATTAATAATAAACAACTTATATATATTATAAAATTAATTTTTATTGAAAAAATTAATATAATGATTATTATTAAAATGGATTTATATTTGGGAGAGTTATGTCTGAGAACTACTATGAAATTTTAGGTGTGAGTAAAACAGCCACTGATGATGAGATTAAAAAAGCATATAGAAAACTTGCAATGAAATATCATCCAGACCAAAATCAAGGTAATGCAGAGGCTGAAAAAAAATTTAAAGAGATTTCGGTTGCATACTCAGTTCTTGGAGATCCTGAAAAACGTAAAAAATATGATCAAATAGGACATTCAAATTATGAACGTTCTGGAGGAAATGATAGTAATTTTGACCCAAGTGATATATTTGAGAATATATTTGGTTTTGGAAAAAAGAAAAAAAAGGGTGGATCTTTTTTTGATGATATTTTTTCTAATATGAGTGGAGCTAGAGGTTCATCAAATATGAGAAAAAAGGGGGATAATATAGAAAAAGAGCTACTCATTACTCTTTCAGATGCTTTAAAAGGATGTTCCAAAGATATAATTGTAAATGGACAAAAAATCTCTGTAAAAATCCCACAAGGAACAAAAGAGGGTCAAAAAATAAAATTGAAAGGATATGGTTCTCCCTCCCCATTTGAAGGAGCTCCAGGAGATTTAATCTTAAATATAAAATTTGAATTAGACACAAATTATAAAGTTGATGGAGATAATATATACACCGAATTTTCTCTACCACTATTAACAGCTTTAAAGGGTGGAAAAATAGAGATTCCAACACATTGGGGTACAATAAATCTTAATATTCCAGCTTGGACAACTAGTGGTAAATCATTTAGAATTCCAGGGTTTGGTTGGAGAGCAAATGAAAAAAAAGGGGATTTATATATCAAAATGAATATCTCTCTTCCTGAAAATGTAACAGAGCAACAAAAAAATAATTTAATATCTATTCTTGAGAACTAAAACTATTTTTTCATACAGTTTTATAAAATTATTCTAAAACTATAATGAATAGATTAGAGTTTTTGTTGTTAAATATAAAAACAGTTATAATTGTTGATTTAATTTCTATTTTGAGGTTATTTGATGGATGATTTTTTTGTAAAAGCAATAACAATTTTAGTCCCAATGATATTATCCTTAACTATTCATGAGTTTGCACATGCCCAATCTGCTAGATGGCTTGGTGATAGAACAGCAGAATCAATGGGTCGATTAACATTAAACCCAATTGCACATATTGATATTTTTGGAACAATTATTCTTCCATTAATATCAATTGGAACAAGTTTACCATTTTTTGGTTGGGCAAAACCTGTTCCAACAAATCCAACACTCTACACAAGAAAAGTCACAATGAAAACAGGATATATGCTTGTATCAATTGCTGGTCCTATTTCAAATATTTTATTTGGATTAATATTTATGACAATTCTTAAACTCATGTTTGTATTCAATATTCAACTCTCTCCTCAAATTTATGGAATTGTTTTATCATTTATAATGATTAATATTGGACTTGCATTCTTTAATCTTCTTCCAATCCCTCCACTTGATGGAAGCAAAATATTGATGTGGTTACTTCCTAATCATATTGCTTCAAAATTAGAGGAGAATGCGAGATACTTTTTCATACTTCTTATGTTATTTCTTTTTTTTGGATGGTTAAAATATCTTGCATATCCAATATGGTATTCACTACTGTTTTTTGCAGATCTATTTCAAATGAAAGCAGAGTTTTTAATTCTTATATCTACTATTTATGGTGGTTAATTTTCTGAACTTCTATAACAAAATGAGTATACCTCATTATAAACTCTACACTCAGTTCCATCTGGACATAACTCAGAATCAGAACACTCTTTAGAACAGATAGATCCCAAAGAGAAATCAAATATACAACTTAATCCCTCTTGACAATCACGATAACCATTTGGACAGGCATCACCTATTTCACCTTTTGTTATAATAGTTGGTTCTTTATCTAAACATATATTGAAATTTGAATATATTTGATTACAAAAATATCCATCTTTTTCTAAACACTCCTCTCCAACAGTTGAGCAGACTTTAGTGCAAAATGCAGTTAAATCTTTTACATTATCTGTTTTACAAAATAGTCCACTATTGCAATAACTGTTTGAACATCCAGCCCCCATCTCTCCACGAACCCCTTTTACACAAATATTATGACCAGTTCTTGTTGGATCTCCACAATAAAAATTATCCCCACAATCACTATCATTATCACAATGCATTGTACAATAGGCTTTTTCATTCCCCTCAAAACCAGATAAACAAAGCATTGGCTCTGAGCAATCTGAGTCACCATGTTGAGAACAGCTATCTCCTAATAAACCATCTCTATCTCCTAAACCATTAGATGCAGCTCGACATAATCTTTGACCATCAATAGTTACAGAACAACTAAAATAATCCCCACAAGATAAATCATTTTCACACTCTTTTGTACAAACAGCAACTCTTGATGATGAAAAATCACAAAACAGCTCTTCATCACATTGATAGCTACCAGAGACATCACAACGCTCTCCAAACCCAGATTTTAATGTTTTTAAACAATATCCATCAAAACATGAATAATCAGAACCACACTCTTCTGAAACATTACAAACTCTTGTACAAACTGGTTCAGAATCATGAATTGCAATACATAAATCATCTGAATTAATACACTCAAGTCCACCATAAATAGCACATAACTCACCAGTTGATCTATATTTAGGTGGCATACAATATGGAATACCATCAGAATGGTAACGACACTCATATCCTAAATAACAATCATTATCAGATAAACAGGTTGGAAGACATTTTGAAATATCTCTATTTTCAATATTTTGAACACAAGTTAAATCTGTTTGACAATCACTCTCTCCATGTAAATCACAAGATGAGCCATAACCACCAGAATAGTCCCCAACATCTCTAAATCCATATCTACAAAATGTTGTATTTCCATAAAGTGGTTCACAAATCATATGAGATGGACACTCAGAATCACTATTACAAACAGTTGAACAGTAGGCTCCAAACTCATCTTGAATACAGTATTGAGATAAACACTCTGCATCATTATAGTTTGCACAAGATTCTCCAGTTCCTTTTCTCTCTATTTGAGAAAGACAGGTAAAATTAATACAGATTTCATCTGAATTACAATGAGAATCCTGTACACATTCACCCTCTCTACATTTTCCATTTATACAAAAATTACCATTTTCACAATCAGACTCATTTTCACAAACCTCATCATCTTGACAAATACCATCAACACAAACACCTAAAAAGCAGTCTGAATTGGTTTTACAGGAGTTTATAGGTTCACTTACACAACCTAAAAATAGTAATATAGGTAATAATAAAATTAATTTCATGATAAAACTCCAATATTCATCAATTATTATATATTGTGATATAAAAAAAGTCAAGGAATCCTAAATTGTATTGATTTTAAAAAAAGATTTTATAAAAAATAGAAAGAATGGAATATAAATTATTCCATTCTCTCTTAGAGGTTACTGTTTTATACAAACAACATCATCAATTTGAAGATGATCTCTATCAATACTTGTTGAATGAAATGAGAAAATAAGCTCAAAAGCAGTTAAATTTGATGCTAATGTAAAATCATATGTAATTTGACTCCAAGTATCTGAATCAATTACTGAGTATGAAGAATATGTAGAGTAAGAGCTTGCTCCCCATCCATAAGCATTTCTAATTTGTCCTTTACCTCTAACATAATAGGTACAACTATAAGAACCAGAATCTATATCTTGTGCTACAGTTGTAAAACGTTTATGAGTTGCAGAGGTGTTTGTTAATTGAGCTGCATTACTTCCTGAATTTGTTGATGTTGTATATTTTATTGAAACAGATGAACTTGTTTTCGAACCACCCCAATTATCTGCATTTGAGCTTTCATTAGTCCAAATTTCAAATCCTCCATTTTGAATAATATTGTTGTTAGCTCCTGCATTAACAGTTAAATTCCCAACTTTTCCAGCTTCAAGAGGAGTATCAGAACCACCTTGACTATTTAAATTACAAGTTTTCCAAGTTAAGCCATTATCACCAGAGAATTGATAATAATATTTATAATCACCAGCATCTGCAAGTGTTAAAGTAGCTGTATATTGATGATTATTGCTCTCTTTTGAACCCCAATTTGCATTAACACAAGTTGGATTTGTTAAATTTACTAAATCAGATGTATAACACAATTTAGCACTTAACATATTTACTGATGTTGTATATGTATCAGTCAATCCACTTGTATAAATCTGACCATAAATAGTCTCTGTTGCAACATTTACATCTGTTGTTGTACTATTTGGCCACTGTGTTGAACACCATCCAATAACAACTTCATTAGATGCATTATAAGTCATTACATCAAGAAGCATCCAATTATCTGAACCATTTGAGAAACGACTATAGGATTTACCAGCTGGAACATTCTCAAAAGTAACAGAATCAACTACTTCAATATCAGTATTGTAAAGTGTAATTTCATCAATTGTTGCTTCCATATTGATTGGATTAATCATAAAATACCCATTTGCAGGTATTGTTCCAGATAAATCAATTGAAGCACCACCAATATCAGATTCTATAACCCAATCAGTTAAATCAACAGTCTCAGTTCCTTTATTATAAAGCTCTACCCAATTACCATTTGGATCAACTTCATTAATAACAATTTGAGGCGGAAGAACTATTGGAACACAAACTTCACTCTCCTCAATATAACCATCATCACATAAACATGCTGATGTTGCAGTTATATCCTCATTACAAATACCATGTCCATCACCTGAATCACATGTTGTTGGACAAGCAGAACAAGATGCTCCCCAATATCCAGTTGCACAAGAGTCACAAGTTGTACCAGCAAAACCAGTGTTACAATCACAAATTGCTTCACCTAAGGAGTCATCACAAACACCATTTGCTCCACAATTTAAACCACTTGTTGCACAGGTTGGCTCACAAATTGTATCATTATCATTATCTTGATATCCAGTTGCACAAGAGTCACAAGTTAAACCAGCATAACCAGTTTCACAATTACATTGTCCAACCTCATCAGAGCAACTATCTGAACTTCCAACTGTAAATAGTGTTTCACAATTACAAGCAACACAATTAAAAGAACCAACTGTATTTATACAATATTGAGTTGTTGTACAAGTATCTGTATTAAGAGTACACTCATTAATATCTGTTTCACAGTTTGTTCCTTCATATCCTGCTGGACAGTTACAACTATAACTATTTACACCATCAACACAGCTTCCACCATTTAAACATGGATTCACTGCACACTCATTGATATTTGTTTCACAGTTTGTTCCCTCATATCCTGCTAGACAGTTACAACTATAACTATTTACACCATCAACACAGCTTCCACCATTTAAACATGGATT
>JAFGXH010000115.1 GCA_016936735.1 bacterium | reverse complement strand
GTAGATTATCTGAAAAAATATCAAAATTAGAAAAATTTGGAATTCTAAAGGGACGAATTTTAAATGATGTTCAAACTATTCGATATCATGGAAATGATGCCTCTCATCGATTAGATGGTACAAGAAGTGATGCAGACTCTATTCTTGATAAATGTAAAAAATTTAATGAATGGTTTATTCAATATAAAGAATTACTAATAAAAACAACATCAATTCCTCAAAATGGATTTCTAACAGGAGTTATTGATAGTATAAATGGAAATAAGATAACTGTAAGAGATAAAGAGAGTTTAAAATTATTTAACTTTGACATTTCAAAATACCCAAAACCATTAAGAGTTAAAGTTGATGATGATATTGTTTTTGAATTAGAAAATAATCAAATTAAAGATATTAGATTTTTAGGGGTAATATCATTAACATCAGAAAATGATAATGGAAAATTTGCATTTGTTTCTTATAGAGGTGAAACATTATATTTTTCTTATGGTTTTATTAAAAATATTGAAACTCTTGATCAAATTAAAAAAGGGATAAAAGTATCTTTTCTTGCTTCAAAAAATAGTATGAAAGGTAAAAATGATGAGATTTTTGAGCTTAATATTGCAGAAACTAGAGCTGGAAAAATATCTCAAGGAAAAATAAAATCTTTTGATAATAGTAGAAAATTTGCATTTATAAGTGAAAATTTTACAAATGAAGAGATTCTTTTTAATTGTGAAGAGAGCTCAATAAATTTAGAAAGATTAGATGTTAATGATGATGTTATTTTTGAGATTTATGAGGAAAAGCTAAAATTTAAAGCAAGAAATATAAAATGGATTGGTAAAATACAAAATACAAATCAACATCCCAAAAAAGGTAAATATGGTTTTATAAGAACTACTAATAAAAATGAGGATATTTTTTTTACATTTAATCTTATTAATGAATCATTTCATGAAGATTTAAAAGAGGGGAAAAAAGTATCTTTTACAATAAAACCTATTCATGAAGAGGGTCAAAAAGATGAGGCTCATGATGTTATGATTATTGATTAAATCTTATTGTATAATTTTTATAAATTAATTATTAGTATAAAAAAAAATCAATAATGCTAGTAATTATTGTAAATATTTAAAAAAGAGTTAAGATAATTACTTGAAAAGAAAAATTTTTTACTTAAATTCAAAAATGTAAAAAATTTATCCTATTCTATCAATAAATCAATCATTTAAAACATAAAAAATCTCTTTTATTCTTACTAAAATACTACTTTTTTCAAAAAACAGACATAAAAATATGCTTTTTTTATAAAAAAATAGCTATGAAATTAATTTCACCACATAAAAACAAAAGTTGGAAAATAGTTTGCTATAAATGAAATCGAAATATTTTTATGGAGATAGTTATGGCAAAAGAGATAATGACAGAGAGTAAAATGATGAAAATTATTGATGCAATTTATGAAAAAGCATTAAATGGTTTACCTGGTTTTGATAGTGCAACAGAGTTAGCAAAATGCTATTTAAGAGAGGAGGGAACTCTTGAGGATAGAATTAACTCCCTTATTAGATGGCAAAATGTTAAAGCTGGGACATCTGGTTTTTTAAATGGTTTAGGGGGAGTTTTAACTCTTCCTATAACAATTCCTGTTAATATCTCAAGTGTTTTATATGTTCAAATAAGAATGTCTGCTGCAATTGCCTATATGTGTGGATATGATTTGAAAGATGATAGGGTTAAAACTTTTGTTTATGCCTCTCTTCTTGGTAAATCTGCAGTTGATGTTTTAAAAACTGTTGGCATAAATATTGGGAATAAAGTGGCAATAGAGTTTATTAAATCAATATCAAAAGAGACAGTTGTCGCTATTAATAAAAAAGTTGGATTTAGACTTTTAACTAAATTTGGTGAGAAAGGATTTATAAATTTATGGAAAATTGTTCCTTTAATTGGTGGTTTAATTGGTTTAATATTTGATGCAACAGCAACTAATATTGTTGGAAACTGTGCAAGAGATATTTTTATAAAAAATGCAAAATATATTGAAAACAGATGATTATTTCATTTCTTATTTATCACTATAGTGAGGATAGAGAGTCATTCTTTCACCATTTAATAGTGTTGATAGACCAATATTTGATTTTTTTGCAGGAATTTTAAACTGTTCCGCTGTTGAACAGGAGCAGTCACGAGTATCTGATTCAATATAAGTTGATATCATTCCCTCATAGTTACGTATAATAACTTTATCTGGAGATTGACTCATAAAATAGTTTGGTTGAATTGGAACTTTTCCACCACCATTTGGTGCATCTATAACAAATGTTGGAACAGCAAGTCCAGATGTATGACCTCTTAATCCCTCTATTATCTCAATCCCTTTTGAAACTGGTGCTCTAAAATGCTCAATTCCACTAGTTAAGTCACATTGGTAAATATAGTATGGTCTAACTCTATTTTTAAGGAGTTGGTGCATAAGATTTTTGATAATATTAACATCTGAGTTAACTTTTCTTAACAAAACACTCTGATTTCCAAGAACAAAACCATTATCTGCAAGAAGAGCAAGAGCTTTTTTTGACTCATCTGATATCTCATAAGGATGATTAAAATGGGTATTAAAATATATTGGATGATATTTTTTTGCCATCTCAACAAACTCTTTTGTTATTCTTTGAGGGCAAACAACAGGCATTCTACTTCCAAGTCTTATTATCTCTATATGAGGTATCTCTCTTAGTGCTTTGAGAACCTCCTCTATTTTATTATCACTCATAAAAAGAGGATCTCCTCCTGATACAACAACATCTCTTATCTCTGGATGATTTGAGATATACTCAATTGCTTGAGATAGAATTGTTTTATCAACTAAATGTTTTCCATCAGATACCAATCTTTTTCTAGTACAAAATCTACAATACATTGAGCATTGATCTGTTATTAAAAATAGAACTCTATCTGGATATCTATGAACTAAATTTGGTGCAGCCATATCATGGTCCTCTCCAAGTGGATCATCTAAATCAATTGGACTTTTATAAAGTTCATATTCAGATGGAATCGATTGAAGTCTTATTGGGTCTTCAGGATTATCTGTATCAATAAGAGATAAATAGTGAGGTGTTGTTGCCATTTTAAAATTTGAAAAAGATGCCTTTATCCCATTTTTTTCATCCTCTGTCAATGGTATTATCTGCTCAAGCTCCTCAACTGTTGTAACTCTATTTTTAAATTGCCATTTATAATCATTCCAATCACTATCTGAAACATTTTTATAGTATCCATCTCTAATATTAATCCCCATAGGTAACTCCAAAAATAACCAACTCTAATGTATAATAGATTTTTTTTTCAAAATAAAGTAATTTTATACTCAAAATATTTATTTTGCTTTTTGTTCATATTATCTTCAAAAATAACACTGTTTTAGTGATTTTTATTAAATGAATAAAGTTTTAACTAATTAGAATTATATTTATCATATAATGTCTGATAATGTTTTTGTTTGGTATATTAAAAATTTTTTAAAATAAAAAAATAGTGTAGGGGATATATAATAATAGATATCTTGCATAAAAAAGTTTTTTGTTATTAATTAAATAAAATATCTGAACTCTCTTGACCAAGACGATATATTGCCATATCATATTTAACTGGATCATTAGGATCAAGCTCTTTTAGAATATTTGTAACATCCTCAGCAGCCTGAAAATTTGCTTTTGTAGATTTTAACCAGCCCAATTTTTGTGCAGTTCTAAAAACATGTGTATCAAGTGGTATTATCAAATCTTTTTTATCAATATTTCTCCACCATCCTAAATCTAAAGAGTCTTTTCTCACCATCCAGCGAAGAAAAAGATTCCATCTTTTATAGGGAGAGGCCTCTTTTTTGCTCTGTTTAGGTGTTCCAATAAGAAACTGAATTCCATCAGAGCTATTTTTTACTTTGCTGTGAAAAAACTCTATTGTTTTAACTATTCCATCAAAAATTGAGTTATTCTCTTTGTAGCTTTCATAAAATATTTTTTCAACAGACTCTATATTTTTTAATATTATTAAAAAATTGGATATATCATTGCTGTTTTGAAATCGATAATAAAGATTATTGCTATTAACATAATCTATTATTTCTGATTCAGAGTAGTCTAATATATTAAGATCTATTTTTTTTAGAAATTTATATATCTGTTTTGCACTTCCATATGCAAAAAGGGCACAAAAAAGGGCCATTCTATCATCTGGAGCATTTTTTGCTATTAATAGTGGGTCAGGTTTATCCTCTGATATCTCACTCTCACTATTTCGTTTTAAAGCCTCATCTTCAAGACTTTTTTTGATATACTCTGTTAGCAACTCCATTTATCCTTTGATAAAAAAGAGGAAACTATTAAGTTTCCTCTTTTTTATATTTTCTATTCAGAAACTGTATTAATCATTAGTTCAGATATTTGAGAGATAAAACTACTTGTATCTTCAGGAATAATCCCTTCAGATATTAAGGCTTGATTATAAAGTAGGTTACTATATGTTTTAAAACGACTCTCATCACTATCTTTTATTTTTGTCATCACTTCAAATAGTTTGTGATTTGGATTTATCTCTAAAACTCTATCAGCTTTTGGAACAAAAGCATCATAATCTTTAAGAACTTTCTCCATATTTAAAGAGATTCCATTTTTACCACTAACTAAACATACAGGACTGCTTTTTAGTCTATTACTTAATTTTACTTCTGAAACTTTACCCTCAAGAGCAGTTTTAATAGCCTCAAGAATAGGTTTCATCTCATCCTCTTTCTCTTTTGTTACAGAATCACCAACAGAGAACTCTCCATGACTTACAGATTTTAGTTTTTTACCTTTATATTCTGTTAAATTATTTGTAATAAACTCATCAATTTTCTCAACAAAATATAAAACCTCCCAACCTTTATCTTTTATTGATTCCATTTGAGGCATTTTTTCAATAGATTCAATATCTTTTCCTGTTGCATAAAGTATAAACTCCTGTTCTTCAGGCATTCTTGAAATATATTCATCAAGTGTAACTTTTTTTGTTGAATCATTTGAAGAGAAGAATATTAGTAAATCTGATAGTTTATCTTTTGCTTGAAAATCACTATAAATACCTGATTTAATATTTTTCCCAAACTCATTCCAAAACTCATCATATTTTTCTCTCTCATTCTGAAGCATGTAGAGTAGGGTATCATGAATTTTTTTCTCAATATTTTTAGCAATAACTTTTAACTCTCTGTTTTGTTGTAAAACCTCTCTTGAGAGATTTAGAGAGAAATCTGATGATTCAACAAGCCCTTTTATAAATTTATAGTAATCTGGAATCAATGTTTCACAGCGATCCATAATATAAACGTTTTTAGAGTAGAGTTTAACCCCTTTTTTAAACTGATTTGAATTAAAATCAAATGGAGCTTTTTTAGGTATAAAAAGAAGCAATCTATATTCAAGAGTTCCCTCTGCCTTAGAGTGAACAACCTCAAGAGGATCTACCCAATCATGAAATTCACTTTTATAAAACTCATTATACTCACTCTGTTCAATCTCTTTTTTATCTTTTAACCATATTGGTTTTGTTGCATTTATTGTCTCTATTTTTCTCTCTGTTGTTGGTTCTGCATCATACTTATATGAGCCATCCTCATTTTTTTGATATTCTGTATGCTCAACCTCCATTCTGATTGGGTATCTTATAAAATTTGAGTATTTTTTTATAAGGTTTTGAAGTGTATGACTCTCTGTATAATCAACCCAAGTCTCATCTTCACTGTTTTCCTCATTTTTTTTCAAATATAATGTTATCTCTGTACCATGAGTATCTTTTGTTGCTGGTTCAATTGTATAGACTCCAGTTCCCTCTGATTCCCATTTAAAAGCATCTGTTTCACCAGCCTTTTTAGTTGTTATAATAACTCTATCTGCAATCATAAAGGCGGAGTAGAAGCCAACACCAAATTGTCCAATAAGCTCTAACTCTGCAGAGCTATTCTCTTGCATCTGTTTTAAAAAGTTTTTAGAGCCAGAGCGAGCAATTGTTCCTATATTTTGAATTAAATCATCTCTATTCATTCCAATTCCATTATCTGAAATTGTCAATGTTTTTGAGGAATCATCACTTTTTATAGAGATCTCAAATATCTCATCATTTCCAAGAAGTTCTGGTTGTGTTAAAGATAAAAAACGGAGTTTATCAATAGCATCAGATGCGTTTGATATTAATTCTCTTAAAAATATCTCTTTGTGAGTATAGATAGAGTTAATCATTAAATCAAGTAACTGTTTGGTTTCTGCTTGAAAAGATTGAGTCTCTTTGTTCATAAATATCTCCCATAAAATCATAACAATCGATATTATAAACATTAGTTTCCTCATTTCAAGGGACAAAAATCAATTTTATATGATTTTTAAAATATAAAAAAATATAATGTCTGATAATGTTTTAGTTTTATAAACAAATAAAAAAACATTGACAAAAAGAAAAAAGATTTTTAATATAAAAAATCTATCAATAAAGATAGAATTCTAAATAAGGAGTCTTTTATGAACAATCTTCAAAAATATGCCAAACTTATTATTAATGTTGGGATTAATATACAAACAGGTCAAAATTTAGTTATTAATAGCCCTATAGAGACTGCAAATTTTGCAAGAGCTTTAATGGAAGAGGCATATTCTGCTGGTGCTAGAGAGGTTTTTATTCGTTGGAATGATGATTTAACCTCTAAAATTAAACTTCTTAATGATCCAGATGAGGTAATTGACAATTTTCCTAATTGGTTAAAAGAGTTTTATACAGCATATTCAGAAACAGATACTGCTTTTTTATCAATTAGTGCAGCAGATCCAGAGGCTTTAAAAGGTGTTAATCCTGAAAGAATTGTTAGACAACAAAAAGTTACATCAAAAGCTATTGAGGGATATATAAGTAAAATAATGGCTCATGATTTATCTTGGTGTGTTGTATCTATTCCAACTGTAAATTGGGCAAAAAAAGTTTTTCCAGAATCTAAATCAGATAGTGAAGCTGTAGATCTTCTTTGGGATGCAATTTTTAAAGCAACAAGAGTTTATGAAGAGAATCCAGTAGAGGCTTGGAAAATTCATTTAGAAAATTTAAAAAAATATCGTGAATTTATGAATGATAAACAGTTTAAATCACTTCATTTTTCAAATAGTTTAGGAACAGATTTAACAGTTAATCTTGTTAATAATCATATTTGGGGTGGTGGAAGTGATGCAAATAAAAAGGGAGTTGAGTTTGTTGCCAACATTCCAACAGAGGAGATTTTTACAATGCCTCATAAAACTGGAGTTAATGGAGTTGTCTATAGTTCAAAACCATTAGTATATAATGGAAATCTTATTGAGAATTTTAGACTAAAATTTGAAAATGGTTCTGTTGTTGAAGTATCTGCAGAGACTGGAGAGGAGATTCTTAAAGAGATGTTAAATGCTGATGAGGGTTCAAGAAGACTAGGGGAGGTTGCTCTCGTTCAATTTGATTCTCCAATCTCAAATGCAAACACACTCTATTATAAAACACTTTTTGATGAAAATGCCTCTTGTCATTTAGCATTTGGAAGAGCCTATCCATCAAATTTAAAAGAGGCAGCAAAATATTCAAAAGATGAACTTAGTGAAATTGGGGTGAATGATTCTGCAATTCATGTTGATTTTATGATTGGAACAAAAGATATGAATATTGTTGGTGTTCAAAAAGATGGATCTAAAGTTCAGATTTTTGAAAATGGAAATTTTGTTATTTAAAAAAAGCATCTTGAAAAACTTGCCTGTAAAAATAATCATATAAAAAAGTTAAAAAAATCCACCTCAAAAAAAAATATTATTAGAAACAAAAATAAAAGCCTCTATTTTGCCTTTAAAATTTGTTAAAAATATATTTGAATGTTATAACACCACTCAAAAAATAAAAACAATCAGAACTCTATTATAAAAGGAATTTTTAATTTATATTATAAAAACAGGAAAAAATCTCCTATTTTCATAATTTTTCTTATGACTATAAAAAAAACTAAAAAAAACTGATAAAATT
>JAFGXH010000114.1 GCA_016936735.1 bacterium | reverse complement strand
TCATCTACTGATATATTTAATTTTTCTACTAATTTTTTAAAAATATTTCTATTTTTTTCTTTTAAATTATTAAATTTTTTAATTTCAATAATATAAACCTTCTTATAAAATAATTCTAATTCTTTCTTTAAAATTTCATTCTGTACTCTTTTCTCAAAAGCTTGTTTATAAAGCAAATAGGAATTATCAAGAATTTGATTCTTAAACAAAAAATTCATAAAGGATGTATCTTTATGTTTTTTTTCATTCCAATCAATCATTAATAAATAATATAAATCAAAGAGTATCTCTTGTGTTCTATGAAATGAAAATGCAGGTATAATAAGTCTTCCCCCCTTTTCAATAGTTTTAATAATGATATTTTTAAGCTTATCTATACGCTTTTTAAAGTCTTTATCATCATTTTCACGATTTCTATCACCATAAGTTGATTCTGCAACAACATATTTAAATTTTTCTCCAGGTGAATGTCTTTTTTTCATCAAAGGAAGATAAAGATTTTTATTAATATTATTTCCAATATCTCCACTAAAAAATATACTATAAGAGTTAATTTTTTTTTCTTTATTTATAGGATCAGTTTTCCATGAAATTCCAGCAGAAATGGCACCTAATACATGTGATGAACGATAAAAACTTAAAAATAAATCTTTGTCAATAGGATTTAAGATTCCCCATTTAAAATCAGGTCGTTCATCAAATAACTCAAATTCTATTTGATCAATATTTTCCTTTTCAAAAGGTGCACTAATTCCTACAGCATCAATTAGAATCTCAATCGCTATTTTTGAAGTTGCTTTAGTACAATAAACTTTTCCAATAAAACCATCTTTATATAACTTTGGAATAAGACCACAATGATCAAGATGAGCATGTGTTAGAATTACAAATTTTATATTTTTAGGATTAAATAAAAAATTTTTATTATTTTCAAAATGACTATGAGATTCACCTTGAATCATTCCACAATCAACTAAAAATTCAATTGAATCTGTTTTACACCAACAACAAGAACCTGTAACTTGTTCAATTCCACCAAGAAATTTTATCTTCATATTAAACTCTATAATAATTAACAAAATCTAAGTATAATATTTTATTAGTTTTATGTAAATAATTTTTCATAAATAATATAAAAATCACAAAACATTTGAATATTTTCTATTTTTACACTATATTTACAATCATACTATCAATGATGGTTAAATGGTTTTTAATTTAATATTAATTATATTTAAAGGAGTTTTATGAAAAAACTGTTTTTATTACTATCTTTTCTGTTTTTAACACTGTTAATCTCTTGTGGAGATGATAAAAAAACAGAAAAAAATGTTTGTGACAATGTTAACTGTAACAGTTGGGAGAGTTGCATTGAGGGAGTCTGCGTTTTAAATGCTGGTGCATGTAATGAAAAATCTAATTGCAAAGAGTGGCAAACCTGCATAAATAACAGTTGTGTTTTAGATGAGGGAAGATGCGAAAATAACTCTCAATGTGGTGAGAAAAACTATTGTAATGTAATTACTCACTACTGCGATTTTGATATTAAAATAGTTTGGGGAGCTTGTCCATCATATATAAGAACAGCAAAAGAGTGTGCAACAGTCATGATGCCTTATGATTACACTGATTTAAACTCTGAAAGAGTTCCTGTTTTTGTTTTCAGACACAAATCAACATCTCCAAACAAAAAGGGACAAATCTGGTTTTTACAAGGAGGTCCTGGAGGTAGTGGGGCAGTATTTGATACATATTTTGGCATGATGAAAAATAGATATCCAGAGTGGGATCTATACTCTCTTGACCATAGAGGAGTTGGAAACTCCGAAAAACTACTCTGTTCAAATGAGCAATATTTAGGTTCAACATCAACAACACCAATTGCAATAGAGAATTGTGTTAATGAGTTAACAAATAAGTATGGAGAAAACATTAAAAATTTCTCTGCAAGAGGTGCAGCAAACGATTTAGGAAAACTAATCACACTTTTAAAAGAAAATGATGAACAGGTTTTTATTTATGGAGTATCTTATGGAACTTTTTGGGCTCATCGATATCTTCAACTCTTTCCAAATCAGGCAAATGGTGTTATTCTAGACTCGATTGCTCTTAATGGTTATGTTTTTTTAGATAATTATGATAAACTTGCAAACGAAGTTGGAAAACAGTTTATGACTCTTTGTGAGGAGGACTCAACCTGCTCTCAAAAAATGGGAACAATTGCAGAAACACCTTGGGATGCAATGAAATCTGTTTTTGATAAGTTTGATAGTGAAGAGATTTGTGAAGATTTTAGAGGCTACAGCTCTGATAATTTAAGAATGCTTTTCTTTCAGCTTCTTGCAGGTGGTGCCTATACAAGAAATCTTATTCCACCAATTATATATCGTTTGAACAGATGTTCTGAAAATGATGTTGCAGTTTTAAGCAACTTTATTAACAATATGTTTGGATCAAAAAAAGATGATTATGTTCCAGAGGATCAGTTAGATTCTAATATTTTATACTATAATATTGCATTTAATGAGATATGGGATGGAATCACAGTTGAAGAGGCATTAGAATTAAATCAAACTTATCTTTTTTCAACCAATGGAGTTGCTGGAAATGCACTTATTGGAAAATCAAATCTATGGCCAACTTATGATGAACCACTTTTATCTGAATATAGTAGCAGTGAAACTCCGATTTTAATGTTAAATGGAACATTAGATCCACAAACTCCACTTGAAATTGCACTTCCTGCAAAAGATAAATTTAATAAAGCTAATCAAACATTTTTAACTGTTCCATACTCTGCACATGGAGTTATATCTCAATCTGTAACTATAGACTCCTTAATGGGTAGAGATGTTGCTTGTGGAGAGAAAATTATTTTTGAGTTTATTGATAATCCAACTAAAGAGGTTTCTACAAAATGTTTTGAAGATTTAATTCCTGTTGAGTTTGGAAATAGTGAATTTAATCAATATTTAAGTTACTACATGTTTGGAACAGCAGATATGTGGGAGGGTTCTCTTGGTAAAACAACCCCAACAAAAAATGAAAACATTGAGAGAGCTCTTGAGATTCTCAAAAGAACAAATTATAAAACTCATAAAAAACTCAAAGAGATTTTTATAAAATAAAATCTAAAGAATCATAAACAGAAATAGATTTTTATAAGCTAATAAATATTAAAAACTATTTTCATAATCTATTTTTTCTATTTGAAAATTCAACTATTCTAAGCTATATTTAAAATAGTAGCTTGAGGTTCTCAAAACCTACTATTTTTTTGACAATCTGGAGAGAGTTATGTATTTAGTTTCAATGAATTATGATAGATTTTTTAAAAAAGTTTTTGATGATGTTGAGATAGCAAAAACCTTTTTAGAGGATTTTTTAGAGATTGAGATAAAAGAGATTGAGATTTTTAAAAATAAAAACTATTTAACTGATAGCTCTCTTGCAGTTGAATTTGATTATAGATGCAAACTAAATAATGGTGAATATGTAATAATTGAGATGCAACAGTGGCATAAAATTGATGTTGCAAAAAGATTTTACCTATATCATTGTCTATCAACATCACTACAACTTGAAAAACTAAGAGAGATTCCATTAGGTTTTGATTCAGAGAAAAAAAAGATTTTAAAAGAGAGAGTTTATAGTGATTTAAAACCTGCCATAACTCTAATTTGGATGGTTGATGATAATTTAGGTTTTGAAAATGATTATATAGTTTATAAAACCGATTTTGAAAACTATAGTAATTTTATTTTTGATGAGAATTTATGGTCTAAAGATATTAAAGAGATTAAAAAAGAGAGAAAAACTCTTTTTGAACTCAGAAAAAATAGAGAAAAAGATATTGATTCTATTCAAAAAAATAGATTAATTTTTATGTTTCAATCAAATATAGTAAAAAATAATAAAAATAAAGAGAAGTTAAAAAAATATGTTCGCTGGTTTGATTTTGCGGAAAAAAGCAAGAAAAATAGAAATATTGAAGCAGATTTCAAAGAGTATACAAAAGATAAAATCTTCTCTGAAATTATAAAAAGACTAAAAAAAGATAGATTAAAGGAGGATGATATGATGTATATTTTAAGTGAAGAGAAATTTAAAGAGGAGTATCTACAATATACATCTGCTATGCTTGAGAAAACTAAAGAGGTAGAAGAGAAAAACAAAGAGTTAGAAGAGAAAACTAAAGAGGTAGAAGAGAAAACCAAAGAGGTAGAAGAGAAAACCAAAGAGGTAGAAGAGAAAACTAAAGAGGTAGAAGAGAAAACCAAAGAGGTAGAAAAAGCTCAAGTAGAAAAAGAAAAAATTCTTAAAACCTCAATAAATAAATTTCTAAAATTGGGATTATCAAAAAAAGAGATAGCAGAAACATTAAATATTCCTTTAGAAACACTTAATGATTATTGATGTTTAAAACATATAGCAAATATCTAAATAAAAGAGTATTAGTTTTTATAGTTTAATCTATTTAGGAATTAAATGAGAAAAGTCATTATATATTTATTATTAATGCTTTCTCTATTATCTTGTAATGGTAATTCAGAAGAGAGTGAAGAGACTGAAAAGCTATGTAATCCAAGTTGTAATAGATGGGAATATTGTATTAATGAGGTTTGTACTCTTAAAAAAGGGAGATGTAGTTTAAATAGTGATTGTTTGGATAATCAAATTTGTAGTGATTTAAATTGGTGTGAAGATAAAATTATAGATCCTTGTGATTCAATTGAGTGCAATAGTTGGGAAAGCTGTGTAGATGGTAATTGTATTTTAACTAATGGAAAGTGTTATAGTAATAGTGATTGTGGATACTATAACTTTTGTGATGCAACACATAGTTGTGATTTTGATATTAAAATAGTTTGGGAAAGCTGTCCTTCATATCTAAAAAATGCACAGGAGTGTGCAACTGTTATGATGCCATTTGATTATAATAATTTAAACTCTTATAGAGTTCCTGTTTTTATTTATAGACATAAATCTGCATCACAAAATAGAAAAGGGGCTATTTGGTTTTTAGCTGGAGGACCAGGAGGAAGTGGAGCTATATTTGATGACTATTTTAAAAGATATAAAATAGATTATCCAGATTGGGATCTCTACTCTATAGATCATCGAGGAGTTGGAAACTCTGAAAAATTAACCTGTTTAACTGAAACAGAGTTAAAACGGGCAACAACAACAGAAAATGATATAGAGATTTGTGTTCAGGAGTTAAAAGATAAATATGGAGAGAATATTAAAAATTTCTCAACAAGAGGTGCTGCAAATGATTTAGGGAAACTAATATCTCTTTTAAAAAAAGAGAGTGATCAAATTTTTATTTATGGTGTATCTTATGGAACTTTTTGGGCTCATAGATATCTTCAACTATATCCAAATCAGGCAAATGGTGTTATTCTAGACTCAATTGCTCTTAATGGTTATGCCTATCTTGATAAATATGACTATTTAGCAAATAGAGTTGGTAAAAAATTTATAGATATTTGTGAAAATGATTCAATCTGTTCTGAAAAAATGAGAACTATAGCAGAAACTCCTTGGGAGGCTTTAAAATCTGTTTTTAATAAAGTAGATAATAGAACACTTTGTCCTCAATTTAGAGAGTTTACATCTAATTATCTAAGAGAGTTACTTCTTTATCTTCTAGCAGGAGGAACATATACAAGAGATCTTATTCCCCCTTTTATATATCGTTTGAATAGATGCTCTTCAAGTGATATTGAGATTATAAATAGTTTTATTAATACTCTTTTTGGATATAAAAAGGGGTACTATATTGAGGATGAATCAGAATTACGTTCAATAATACTTCAAATGAGTATTACATATAATGAGTTATGGGATAATATTACTGTAGATGAGGCTCTTTCTCAAAATAGTCAATATTTTTTTTCAACAAATGGTGTCTCTTGGGATGCTTTTGTAAAAAACTCAAATCTTTGGCCAAGTTATAAAGAGTCTCTTTTAATGGAGTATAGCTCAACAGATATTCCAATATTAATGTTAAATGGAACACTAGATCCGCAAACACCACTAGAGATTGCTCTTCCTGCAAAAGAGATATTTAATAAAACAAATCAGATATTTATTGAGGTTCCAAACTCTGCACATAGTATTTTAACAGCATCTAAAACAGTTGAAACTCTTGAAAATGGAATTACTTGTGGAGAGAGAATTATTTTTGAATTTATAAATAATCCAACAGAATCTCCATCATTAGAGTGTTTAAATGATATAATTCCTGTTCAATTTGGAGATACAAATTTTAATAGAATGATTACTGCATATTTTTTTAAAACTAATGATATGTGGGAGGGTTCTCTTCAAAAAAATATTTTTAAAGAGAATAGTGATATTGAAAATAGTTTAAAAAACCTTAATATAACTCACTACACTATTTATAAAAACCTTAGAGATAAATTTATAAACTCATTCTAAAAAAAATCTCTAATTTAAAGAGGCTACTAAGATTTGTCCTATCTCTCTTTCTGATGCTTTTTTTGAATTTAAAAGTTTTTTATACTCCTCTAATCTATTATAACCTGAAAGAGTTTCAATAATAGATTTTTTTATAGCTTCCGATTTAGTATTAGAAAAAGATAAAACAAAATCAAATGCTCTCTCTCTATTTTCTTGAAATAGTTGTTTTATTCCCAAAGCAACTATTTTATTTGAGGCATTTTGAATAGATTCAATACAGTCATCATAGTAATTTTTAATCATATACTCAATTTGATTTATAAGTGATGCCTCAGGATATTTGAATTCAGTTCGTCCAATCAAAAAACTAAATAAATCTGCATTACTTATAACATTATCTTTGATTATTTTTTCCAAAGTTTTAATGTTTTCATCTAAGCTTTTTTCATTATTTAAATCAATTAATCCTCTTAAAGTTGAGTCATAATCAATTTTCAGTGATAAATTTAATAGATTTTTATGAAACTGTTTTGATAAATCCAAATCAAATCCTTCTAAAAATAGATAATAAAAATCTGTATCATATTTTCCAAATCCTTTTAAAAATTGAGTAATAACAGTATCAAAATCTTTTTCAAAAACTCCTGTTTTTAAATAATTTATTAAACATCTTTTAACATTAGAGTTTATTAAAGAATCTGCCTTTGCTTTCACATATCTAACTATTTTTATAATAAAATACTCTTCAGTAAAATTATCATCTTTTATTAAATTGATAATTTTAGAATAGTTTGAATAGTAATTGCTTTTGGATACAATTAATATTTTGTTTTTAATAAAATCAATATATTTTTCAAAATTTTTTTTGAGTAATAGAGATAAAGATTCTACACTTAGATCTTCAAAATCCCTTTCTACATAATTAAAAAAATCGGTTTCAAAATTATCAAAATAGTTTTCAAGTAACTCTGGTTGATTATAAATAACACTTAATCTACTTATTGTAAAAGATTTTTCCATTCCTGATTTCACAAGTAGATCAACTATTTTATCAAAAGGAATAGTAATTGATTCACTTCTAAAAAAATAAAAAAGATAACCATCACAATTTTTTTCAACAGATAGTTTATAAGCATTTATCATAAATTTATCATCAATTGATAAACCATTATCAAACATAATTTTAAGCATTTTTTCATAATCACGAAAATCGGTTGTTGGTGAAACTGTTGTTTGTTCAAAAACATAATCAATAATATCAGTAGGAATTTTTGCCACTTTAAGCTGCTCAATAATTGTTTCCATGTTCATATTTTTCTCCTTAAAAAAACGATTATATTTAACACTTTTATTTTTTTATATACTTAAATGTTAAAAAAAAAATCTAACTTAATATCTCCAATTTATAGTTTTTAATATTAAATACAACAGAGTTATCATTAAAATCTTTTGCTAAAAGATTTGGATAGTTTTTAAAAAAGTAGTTATCAAACTCTATATTTTTCTCTGAAAAATTAAAAAACTCATTTGAGTTACCCATATTTGCTTTGGCAAAACTATTTAACTCTTTTATTTTTTTTGAGATAATATTTCTGAAATTAATATTTTTTTCAACAAAAATATGATTAACTCTTCTTACTAAAGGAATTAAATAAAACAGAGTAGAAAAAATCATTGGAAAAATATATACAAAGAAAAATATTATACTATCTTGAATAACAAATATTTTACTAAAATATATATAAAGATATATTGAGATAAAAAAGTTATATAAATTTAAAGTTGCAACCCTTTTATTCTCCTCAATGCTATTCATATTAAGATATGGAGACTCTAAAACCCTACTCCAACAAAAAGAGAACTCAGAGTTTTTATCATCAGTAATATTTATGTTTTCAAAAGTGTAAAAAATAATACCATTTTCATTTACATCAATATCCCCATCATATTTTATAACCATTTCAATAATAAGATTTTTAGCTCTCTCTTCAGAAAATCCTGTTAAATCAACTATTTTTGAAAGGGTTAATAGATTTTTATTTTTATAAAAATTTAGAATATTCTCTTCATGATTAAAATTTTGAACTTTAACATCATCACCAAACACAAATGAAAAAACTTTTGTATGAAATTTTCTTTCAGAATCCTGAAAATCGTTACTATTTTTTGAATTTGTTAAAAAATTAAAAAAGATGTCATAAATTTTGTCATAAAGTTTATACCAAAACCTATTCATTGGGGTTTTTATACTTTTATTAATTTTTATATATAAAACAATTGGAATAAAAAATATAAAATATCCAAC
>JAFGXH010000113.1 GCA_016936735.1 bacterium | reverse complement strand
TAACTTAGATTTTTTTTATTATCAACAGTGAAAAATAGAAGTAGAATTTGTTTACTACAAAAAAGTTTAATATTTTATTTTTGGTTTTGATTTTAGATAGATTATAGCAGTTAATTACTAAATTGGAGAAAATTTTATGTTTTTTTATTGTTTTACAATATAATCTTATCTTTTTATGAAATAAAATTATTATAAAAATGGTTCTCTTTTTATTTTATACTATAGACTATTTTTGTAAAATTCTGTATATTTATATGTTTTTTTGAGGTAGTTATGAAATTATTCTATTTTGTTCTTTTACTATTTACAGTAATCCCTATTTTTGGGCAACAGTATATCTCTCTAAACACCTTAACAAAAGAGGGAAAAACATTTGATATTGAAACAGATTATCTTAATTTAGATGATTATAAAGATAATAGTCAAATGAGTATCTCTTTTAATGTATCTTTATCAGCCTATGATATGGTTTCTCTATATTTTGGAACAGATTCATCAGAGGTAATTGATGAATCATCAACAACAAATACATTTACATTTGGAATGAATGGCTCTCAGGGCTTCTTGACTGAAAATAGTGAAGGTGAGAAAAAAGTTATACTAAAACTAACATATACAAATGAATTGTCAAATGAGGTATCTGAAAGATTAGAGTTGAGTATTAATTATGATACTAAAAAACCTGAAAATCCAGAATCAATTACAGTAACTCCAGGGGATAAAAATCTAAAAGTTAAATGGGAACATAATGAGGATAGTACATCTGATGATAGGGCTGAATATGAGATATTCTATACTGATAGTGTGACAAATGAGGAGGAGAGTAAAATTGTTGCTGGAACAAACACCTCTTATACAATAACAGGATTGATTAATGATAGATTATATTATGTTACATTAGTTGCTATTGATAAGGCTGGAAATAAGGCTGATAGATCTATTGAGCCTGTTGAGGGAACACCAATATCTGTTGATGATTTTTATGAATATTATACAAATCATGGAGGAGGAGAGGATGGTGGTTTCTGTTTTATTGCAACAGCAGCCTATGGTTCATATGATAATGGTATGGTTAAAATTTTAAGAGATTTTAGAGATAACTATCTTAAAACAACAACTCTTGGTTCTACTATTGTTAATAAATACTATCAAATCTCTCCTCCACTTGCAAAAAAAATAGCTCATAACACAACTGGAGCTTTTATTACTAGAATTTTATTAGAGCCTGTTGTTGGTTATGTCGCATTTGTTATGTATACACCTATATGGCTTAAAGTGCTTATATTAGCATTATTTGTATATGCTTGGATTCGTTATCGTAAATATAGAAGGGGGATTGTATGAGAAGAATTTTACTGACTTTTTCACTATTATTTGCACTAAATATTTTTGCAGAATCCCCTAGAACTGGAATGATGGAGCTTCAATTTGGTTTTTTTACACCAGATATCGATTCAGAAGAGGCTCTAACAACAAAACCTTATGAGGATATTTTTGGTGAAAATGGCTTTGTTTGGCGTTTTGAGTATGGAATTAATATTTGGAGTGGATTTGGAACATTTGCAATATCTTTTGCAACAGGAAATTTCTCTGTTGATGGTAAAGGTGTTTATACTGATGATAATACAAAAAAATCTGAGGATGAGACAATTCTTCATATTGTTCCAAATATACTATTTCCAATAAATTACTCATTTGATACTCATCCATTTCCAATAGTTCCATATGTAAAACTTGGAGTTGCATACTATATCTGGTGGATTACAGATGGTGTTGGTGATGTTGCATCTGCAAATGGAAATGATGCAATTGGTGGAAAATGGGGCTGGGAGGCTATTTTTGGTTTTCGATTTCTTTTAGATTTTATTGATCCATCTGCAGCATTTGAGTTTGATAATGAAATGGGAATTAATGATAGCTATATTTTTGCAGAGTATAGATATACTAAAATTGATGATTTTGGTGGAGAAGGACTCTCTCTTGGTAGTGCATATTGGAATTTCGGATTAGCATTAGCATTCTAATTGTTTGCTAAATCTTTTTTAATTTTCAAAAATATTAAATATTCTCTTAATTAAATTATGCTATTCTTAATGCTTGAATATTATTTTTATTAATATTTTATTTCTAATAGTGATTTAATTTTAATTATATTGTTGAATTTATAGCCTAAAATAGTATATCTAAATTTATAATAAAAAATTTACTTTTTATTATAATAAAAATTGCTCTTTATAAATTTCATATTATATAAAATATTTGATAATCATTAGAGTTTTAAAGGGAATTCTTGATTTTTTCTTGATATATTTTTGTTTTTGTGATAATAGAGTATGTCTCGCCTTTTGTATACCTCAATAAGGAGTATCAATGAGCTTAGAAAAAGAGCTCCTCGGGATTTGCGAGGAGTATATTGAAACAACAGAATATGAGTTGGTTCATCTCACCTATAGGGTTGAGAGTGGAAGAAAAATTTTAAGAGTTATGATTGATAAAAAAGGGGGAGTCACTTTGGATGATTGCTCTATTGTTAGTCGTGCTTTTGAGAAAATTTTAGATGAAAGAGATATAATTGAGGAACAGTATGTTCTTGAAGTCTCATCTCCAGGTGTAGATCGTCCATTAGTTAAATTGAATGATTATGAGAGATTTAAAGATAATGAGGTGAAAATAACACTATCTACACCTATTCCAACAATTAATGAGAAAAGACTTGTATATAGAGGATATCTTATTGGAATTGATGGTGAACTGATAAAAGTGAAAACAAAAGAGGATGAGTTAGTTTCAATCCCTTTTAGTTCAATAAAAAAAGCAAATATAGTGTATCAGTTTTAAAGGAGCTATTTAATGGTAAAAAGAAAAAGTGAAGTGAAAAAAGGGCATGGTATAGAGATTGATATAGCAGATGCATTAGAGGGTTTATCAAGAGATAAAGATATTGATGCAGAAACTATAAAACTTGCCATTGGAGAGGCTTTAATTGATACTGCAAAAAAGAAAATCTCTAAAGATCTTGATTTAGAGTGTGAATATAATCCTGATGATAAAAAATTTGAACTTTATCAGTTCAAAAAAGTTGTTGAGGAGTTTGTTGAAAATGAGTATACAGAGATATCTCTTGATGAGGCACTTGAGTATGATCCAGAGATAACAATTGGGGAGGAGATTGGTATTCCATTTGAGATGAATACTCGTATTGATGCCTATGTTGCAAGAACTGCAATTATTAGGAAAATACGTGAAGCTGAAAAAAAGATGGTATACAATGAATTCAAAATGAGAGTTGGAGAATTAATTACTGGAAATATTAAAAATGTTGAGGGTGATGATAAAAAATCTGGTGCATTTGTTGTTGATATTGGTAAAACAGAGGCTGTTTTATATGCAAAAGATAAACCAGAAAAAGAGAATCTTCGTCTTGGAGATAAGGTTCAAGCTATCATAATTAAAGTTGAAGAGACTCCTAAAGATGGTTATATTGTTAAACTTTCAAGAAAAGATCCAAAATTCTTAATAAAACTTTTTGAAAAAGAGGTTCCTGAGATTTATGAAGGGGTTGTTGAGATAAAAGATGCAGTTAGAGATCCAGGGAAAAGAGCAAAAGTTGCTGTTTACTCAACTGATCCAGACACAGATCCTGTTGGTGCTTGTGTTGGTTTAAAAGGTCAAAGAGTTAAAAATATTGTTACTGAATTAAAAGGTGAAAAAGTTGATATTGTTGTTTGGTCTCCAAATGAGGTGAAATTTGCTTGTAATGCAATAGCTCCTGCTAATGTTGTTCAGGTAATTCAGGATGACTCAAATAGAACAATGGATATTATTGTTCCAAATGAGCAGTTGTCTCTTGCGATTGGTAAGAAGGGACAAAATGTTAAATTGGCAAGCAAATTAGTAAAATGGGAGTTAAGAATTCTCTCTGAAGCAGACCATCAAAGAATTGAAGAGAAGGGATTAGATCAACTTTCAAAACTTACAACAATTGATAGTGCAGATGCAACAGCCCTTTATAAACTTGGGTTTAAAACACTTGAGGATATTGTTGATGCTCCAGTATCTGATTTTCCAATGCTTCCTGGTTTTAATAAAGAGCTTATATCAAAATTAAAAGATGAGGCATCTGAGTTTTTAAGAGTTTATGGTTCAGAAGTAGAGAGAGAAAAAGAGATAATTCAGAAGAACTATCTTGAACAGCTTGATGAAGAGGATGATGAAGAGAATGAGACAACAGAGGAGTTAGAGGAGAAAGAGGATGAGATTTTTCTGACTCCAGAGGAGATTGTTTTATCAATGCCTGGTGTTGATCAAGATGTTTGGATTAGATTAAATGTTGCTGATTACTATTCAGTTGAAGATATTTTAAAAGAGGACTCAATTGAGAGTTTTGCACAAAAAGGTGGTTTCTCCTTTTCAAAAGCAAAACAGATAATTAATGCAGCAAAACAGACTTTAAGAAAACTAAAAAGGAAAAATGGCTGAAAGAAGTTGTTTTATTTGTAAAACAAAAAGGGAAAAACAGGATTTAATTCGTATCATTATTGATAATAATGGATTAGCTCTATTTGATTTAATGCAAAAAATTCCTCAACGTTCAGCATATATTTGCTATAATACGCAATGTATTGATAAAGCAGAAAAAATGGGAAGAGAGAAGGGACTTGGAAAGTTCTCACTTCAAAAAAATGAGAACTTACAAAGACTCAAAATCTTTTTAGAAAATAGAGTAAAAGAGAAAATCCGCTTTTTGCTTCTCTCAAAAAAAACGGTTATTGGCTTGGAAGAGACATTGTCTTTTCTTACAGATATTAAAGGGATTTTATTTGCAGATGATTTGTCTGAAAACACACTCAAAAAACTTAATAATAAGAGTGGTGATGTTTTAAAAATAAGGCTCCCTTTTTTAACTAAGGAGGATTTTGGAACTCTTGTAAACAAGAGTGAGCTTGGGGTACTTGGAGTAAAAGAACCCTTAGTTGAGTTAGAAAAGATATGTTTATTTTATGAAAATTTATTTTCTCAGGAGCATTAATGGCTGGAAAAAAAATCTTTTTATTGGCACAAGAGTTAAGTAAAAATCCTCTTGAATTAATTGAAATAATTAAAGAGATGGAGCAGAATGGATCTATTTTTTCATTCAAAATATCTGAAATAAAGTCTTTTACACAACTTGATTCAGATGATGAGGAAAAAATAAGAAAAAAATTAAATCTTATTCAACAACAACAACAGGATGATGAACAGAAAGGTAGAACTGTTGTAACAAAAGATGGGGCTAAAATAAAGGTTAGAAGAGGAAAAATAAAAGATTCTGATTTAGATCAGGATAAAGCCTCAGAAGAACAAACAGAAAAAGACTCTATTGAAACTATTATTGAGGAGAAAAAATTTGAAAACTCTTCCCAAATAGAAAAAATAAAGGATATAACAGAAAACTCTACCTCTAAAAATGAAAAATCAATAAAAAGTAGAGATAATTCAGAAACCATTATAACATCAGAAATACCTAAAAGTAGTGATGATTCTGAAGCAAATAGTGTTATTCAAGAGAGTTCAAAAATAGAAAAAACAGATACAGAGGTTACTATAAGTGGTAAACAGGAGCCAAAAGAGGCTAAAAAAGATACTCATGTTGAGTTTACTAAAGATGATTTAAATCAATCAAAACAGGATAATGAATTAAATCAGCAAAAAAATAAAAAAAGGGTTATCTCTTTTGATGAGATAAACAAAGATGATGAAAATAAAAATCACTCAACAAAAGATGAAAATAAACAGAAAGAGCATAAACATTTTTCTGATAAAAAAGAGAATTTTGTAAAAAAAGATTATCAAAGAGATAATAGAGGTGATTTTAAAAAACAGAATCAACAGAATCAACAGAATCAACAAAAAGATGGTGATAAAACACAATCTTCTAATAAGGATTATGAAAAGCCTCAGCAATTTACTCAAAATGAGTATAAAAACTCAGATGATAGAGGACAACGTAAAAAAGTTATCCAAATAAAAGAGCTTGAAGAGCAGATTATTATGAATACTCCTGTAAAGAAAGGTGAAAAAAAACCTGTTATAAAATCTAAATATCAAAAACCAGTTGAGAATGAGGATGATTTCTCTAAAAAACGTAAAGTAGTTGCTAAAAATGATACAAAAAAAGCAATTCCTGTAAAAGGAAAAATGATACACTCTGGAAACCTTAGTCAACTTGAAGAGGATCTTGATTCTGATAACTACAACAGAAAAAGAGAGAAAAAAGTAAAAAAAGAGTTTAAAAAAACAGAGATAACTGTTCCAAAAGCAATAAAAAGGGTTGTAAAAATCTCTGGAGACTCTATAATTGTTTCAGATTTTGCAAAAGAGATGAACACAAAAGCTGCCAAAATTATTCAAGAGCTTTTTAAACAGGGAGTGGCTGTAACAGCAAACCAAGCAATAGATTTTGATACAGCAACATTGATTGCAGAAGAGTTTGGATATGAAGTAAAACAGGTTGCATTTGATGTTGATGCTGTTCTTAAAACAACAGAATCTGAGGAGACAAAACAGGAACAGCTTGAATCAAGAGCACCAATTGTTACTGTTATGGGTCATGTTGACCATGGAAAAACAAAACTTCTTGATGCTATTAGAAAAACAAATGTTATAGACACAGAAGCAGGTGGTATCACACAACATATTGGTGCATATAGTGTTGAAACAGCAAAAGGAAAAATCACATTTTTAGATACTCCTGGTCATGAAGCCTTTACTGCTATGAGAGCACGTGGAGCTAATGTTACAGATATTGTTGTTCTTGTTGTTGCAGCAGATGATGGAATTATGCCTCAAACAATTGAGGCAATAAAACATGCTCAAGCAGCTAATGTTCCAATTATTGTTGCAATAAATAAAATAGATAAGCCAACAGCAGATATTAGTTCAATTAAAGAGAAATTAACTGCATTTAATCTTATCTCAGAGGAGTGGGGTGGTGATACAATGATTTGTAAAGTATCCGCTAAATTCAATATGGGTATAGAGGATTTATTAGATACCATTCTACTTCAGGCAGAGATGTTAGATCTTAAATCAACATCAACTGGCTTAGCAACTGGTGTTGTAATCGAGGCTTTTCTTGATAAAGGAAAAGGAAGTGTAACAAATATGCTTGTTCAAACTGGAACTATTAGAGTTGGGGATTTTATTGTTGCTGGTGATGTTTATGGTCGTGTTAGAGCAATGTTTAATGATAAAGGTGAAAATATTGAATATGCTGGACCATCAACACCTATTTCAGTGTTAGGATTATCAAATGTTCCACATGTTGGTCAATCTATTCATGTAACAAAAGATGAAAAAACAGCTAAAAATGTTGCAGATTATTATCAAACAAAATTAAGAGAAGAGGAGTTGAAAAAACGCTCTCTTGTTTCTGCTGCGAATCTATTTGAACACCTCAAAGAGAGTGAAATGAAAGAGTTAAGAATAATTCTTAAAGCTGATGTTCAGGGTTCTGTAGAGGCTGTAAAAGCTATTTTACTAAGAATTACAAACAGTGAAGTTAGAATTAATGTTCTATATGCTGGAGTTGGAGCTATTACAGAAACAGATGTTAATTTAGCTATTGCTTCTAAAGCACTTATTATTGGTTTTAGTGTTAGACCAACAGTTGCAAGTAAAGAGATTGCAGACAAAAATGGAGTTGAAGTTCGTTTATATTCAATTATTTATGATATTGAAGATGATGTAAAAAGACTCTCCGTTGGTATGCTTGATCCAATTAGAAAAGAGGTTTTTCTTGGAAAAGCGGAGGTTCGTCAAACATTTGTTATTCCAAAAATTGGAACAATTTGTGGTAGTTATGTAACTGATGGAAAAGTCTCAAGAGATGCAAATGTTCGTCTTATTAGAGATCATATTGTTATTGCAGAGGATAAAGTTAAATCTTTAAAACGTCTTAAAGATGATGCTAAAGAGGTTGTGAAAGGGTTTGAATGTGGTATTGGTTTACAAAAAACAGTTGATATTAAAGAGGGTGATATCCTTGAATTTTATGTAATACAACAAGAACAAAGAACAGTCTAATTATCTCCAAAAACAATTGATATAATAGTCTCATTCTCAATTTGAACAGTTGATACTCCAAAATATTTAAATTTTTTATATTCAGATATCTCCTCTTTTATATAATCAAATCTATATCTGTCCATTATAAAAAATATTGATTTTATTTGTGTAAATTCAAAATGATTAATCTGAATAACACAATTTCCACCTTTAATTTTGCAAATATCCTGCTTTAATTTATCTTTCGCAAAATTGGATAGTGACTTAGAGAACTCTTTTTTTATACCAAAATTGTAATAAAAAAAGCTAATTATATCAGTTGCTATTTTTTTTTTAATGTAATAGAGGTTATATCCTCTTTTTCTATAAAATTTTGAGTCATATATATATAATCATCTAATTGGTATACTCCTATTCCAATATATGTTACATCTTTATCCAAAATATTGTTTAGATGACCAGGAGAGTTTAAAATCTCATCATAGGCACTACAAATAGAGTTGGCTTTTGAGATATTTTCTAATATTTTTTTAAAAAATACTCCATGCTCTTGTACTCTTTGTGAAGGAGTTTTACCATTTTTTGATATATGGGAAAAAAATCCATTTTTAGCCATATCTATACTATGTTTTTCTGCTATTTCTGAAAGCTCTGAGGACAAAACTAAATGAGGCAATTTTTTTAACTTTCTAATGCTATTTATATCTTCAAAAACATCCTCTATTGTTTTTATATTTTTTAGTTCACAAAATGAGTAGGAGATTGAGTCTGTTTTTAAGGATTTTGTTTTTTTTTGTTCAATATTAATTGGAAATTTAGCAATAATTTTGGGATTATTATCCTGATTTTCTATTAATTCAATAACATATTCACCAATCTCTTTAAATTTAAAATCGAAATTAAATCTATTTTTAACAATTGGAATTAGAAATTTTTTTACATTACTTGATGGAGTTTTTATATAAAAATCAATATATGGCAATTTAAAGTCAATAATATCCCCTTTTATTGATATTTTCTGATACTGTTTATATATTTTCTTTTCATTAAAATATAGTTCAAATGGTTGATATGCAACTAAAACTGTGAAATATTTTTCAGATTCAGATATACCAATTGAGTGATATCTCTCTTTATTCATTAATATGAATAGTTTTATATCCTCAATATAGTTTACACTATTTTTATTAAATGTTTTTGGGAAAAATCTATAAAAATAGAATCTATTTTGATAAAAGATATCTCTTAACTCTTTTTCAGAAAATGATAATTGATTCTCTTTTTCAAGAGTATTATTTAACTCTTCTGCAATATTAGATAGTTTATTTGATAATTTATACTGATTTTTTTTTGTAAATTCTACTAAATCATCAAAATTATTTCTATTTTGGTGCTCTAATTTTATTGATTTTTTAACATAATCTATATTTTTTGAGTATGATAGATATTTTTGAATATTAGTAAGAGCTATGTTCTTATTAAAATAAGAGGTGGTTGATAAAAAGTTACAAAAAATAAAAACAATTTTTATGAAAGCCATTTTTTTAACATTTTTTCAAAATTTGATATTGGTTGAAATAGCTCTTTTGAATCAGATGGAACAACGATTTTAAGCCCCCATTCATAAGTTTCATGATTAAAAGAGAGATTTATATAGTTTCCCTGATTAAAATCTAAACTACTTGAAAAAACACCCTCAAATGGCCTATTATACTTTGTATCTGAAACAACTATTATGTTTGCTGAAACAAGATCTGATATATTTTGCTCAATCACATACATACACTCAAGAACAGCAGATGATATAGTTTTTTTAATCAATATTCTTGGTGGATAATTATTCATCTCATTAAAGTTTATTGGGTTATAATAGAGTTCAGATACTCTATTATCACTATATAAGGCATTTGGAAGAGATTTGCTTGTAAGAATATAGTTAAACTCTATAATATGAAAATAGAATAGTTTAATTATAGAGCGAAGTTTAAATACTGGTGCTTTGATATATATTCCAAATATTGGAGCATCAGGAATCTCTTTTCTGTAGTTCTCAAAAAATTTAACTTCAAAAAGTTTCTCTCTTGATAGTCCTAACCTTATTGCATTAAAATCTGACATTTTTACATTTGGTTTATTGTTATTCCAAACAAGATAAAATTGATTATTTTCAACAGAGAGACTCATATTAATATTTGGTTCATAGGCATAAAATACATCTTTATTCTGTAGCTCTCTTGTAATTATCTCAATCATCTCATCTGTTTGTAGTGAGCGGATATTATATAGCTCCTCCTCTTGAACTTTTATTGAAGAGAAAAGAGACTCTCTATACATTTTCTTTTTTAAAAGATCTAAACCAACCAAATATCTTGAATTAACATCAGGAATAACATAGGCAGGAAAATTTGTATGTTCTAGAATTTTAGAAAAATAGGTATGAATAGATCTTAAATCGGTTGATGGATTATCTATTATTGAGTCAAGTGCTATTGTAATATTTTTTCCACTCATTAAAAACCCTTAAAACATATTAAACTATATCGACAAAACAGAGATAATTCTAAATAATTGTACTAATAATATGTAACTGTTAAAAAAATCCCTTTTTGAAATAAAGGATTTGATTATAAATTAGTAAAATAGCTTTATCACTTTTTTACTGGAACCATAAAAATATTATTTGATATTAGAGATTGAACAACTCCATCTATAAAATTTGTATTTTTTATATCTGAAAGAATTGAAACAATCCCCTCTTTATTATCAACTGTTGAAAAGACAGCTAAATTATCATATGACTGGAATACATATTGAATTATATTAATCTCTTTTGGATCTATTTTATAGAAAAGCTTTATATTCAAAACAACTCCAAACAATCAAGCATTTGTGAGTCTAACATAATTGCTTCATGATATTCAACTTTTTTTATGTTAACCTAAAATATATTATTTTTGTTGTTTTTTTA
>JAFGXH010000014.1 GCA_016936735.1 bacterium | reverse complement strand
ATAATAAGTTTAAAAGAATATTACTGTTCCCCATCTCCACGTAGAAGCGGGTTCCCTGAAAATGCTAAAGCATTTTTAGGGTGCGAGGGAGATTGGAGATTTTATTAATATAAAATCAAAAATGAATTGTATAGTTTTAATGAATTTAATATAAGAAGCAAAGAGATTGAACTATTAATTGGTTCTATTCAACAGTAATTGTAACAAAATATTCACTAAATTTTGTTACACTCTCTCTCTCTTTACAATAGTCAATTAAAATTTCAGAATCGGTATATCCTGTATCATATCGATAACCTGTTGCATTTTTAAGAACATTGTAACCATCACCACCACCAGCTATAAAACTATTTGTTACAATTTTATAACTGTTTTCATCAACAATTGCCTCCCAAGTTTCACCATTTTTAACCTCAACTGATGTTAAATGTGGTGCAGTTGATTTAGCAGTATAACGGAAACCATAAAAGTATGGAAAAGAGCCTGTGTTCTCTGTTCCTGTTAAAGATCTAACAAGAGCCTCCTCTAACATTGTTTTAACCTCTGCTCCAGTTAACTCTATTACCACCATACTGTTTAAAAATGGCATCATCTGATATGCTGTTCCAACTGTTATATCCCCAGCAGGAATATCTGTTCTAACACCACCAGCATTTACAAGTGCTGCATGTGAGTCTTGACCAATAGCAATTGCTTTTAAATACATTGAGTGTGCAACAATTGGTGCAACCTCTGAACCATGCTCTAAAAGAGTTCCATCTGAGTGAGTTGTATTTGGAACTCTTACATGAAGAATTGCCTCTGGAGCATTACTTATAATCTCTTGTTGAAGCTCATCAACTCCTGTTTTATAATCTGCAATTTTTGTAGATGTAGCATCATCTGCAGTTACAACCTCAATAACATCTTTTTGAGATATAATATTTAAGATAGACTCTTTAACTGATGCTTCAACCTCAACTCTTGCCCCTTCACTGTTTTTAACTTTAAAAATATCACTTGCAAGAAGAATTGGATTTCCTGAAATCTGAGATATATCTCCATCTGCATTAAAGATAAGTTTGATTTTTCCTAATACTTTTGATTGAGCCCAAGCCTGAACAACATAAACATTTTTTCCAGCTAAAGACTCAACAACTGTTGGATACTCTCCTGCTGTTGTTAAGCCTAAATCACCAAAATCACCAAGAAGTGTATGAGTATGACCACCAATAATTAAATCTATCCCCTCAACCTCTTGAGCAAGCTGTTTATCTAAATCATAACCTTGATGAGATAAAACAACAATACGATTAACCCCTTGATTTGAAAGCTCTGTTATTGCACCTTGAACTGATGTTTTCACAGAGTTAAAAACTAATTCATCTGCAGGAGAGGAGATTGTTGGAGTATCCTCAAGAGTAACTCCAATAATACCAACTTTCTGACCATTAAAATCTTTCACAAAATATGGTGCAATTTTTCCATTTAAGAATGTATCGTTTGTTGCATCTATATTGGAGCTTAAAACCTCAAAAGATGCACCTGTAATAAAATTAGCAAGAAGTTCAGATGTTCTATCAAACTCATGATTTCCAAGAACCATTGCATCTAATCCCATATCATTAAGAAGTGTTAAATCAGCCATACCTTCATATTTTATAAAGTATAGAGTTCCCTGAAAAACATCCCCTGCATGAAGAAACATAAAATTTCTATTAGACTCTTTTAATGATTTTATTTTTGCTGCAATTTTTGCAAATCCACCAACATAGGTGTATGTTTTAACACTATCATAATATAAAGATAGTTCACTCTCCTCTAAATAACTATGTGTATCATTTAGATGTGCAATTGTAACCTCAAATGCAATACAGCTGTGATTATCATCACAAACAGGTAAAGCAGCAGAGCAATCATCTGAAGTTATACATCTATTCTCTAGTAGTTCACATTGTGATGTTGTTGTATTACAACTTTCCCAACCTTCACAATCCTCATTAGTAGAGCAACCAGCAGTACAAACATAATCACTACATATAGGTTTTGTTGAGTCTGTACAATCACTGTTACTTAAACACTCAACACAAACACCAGCATTACAAATCTCACCAACAGGGCAAACTCCATTTGGTGTTTCTGGAGAACATCCTTTTTTTGCTTCATCCTCTGTACAACTAAAAAGTAAAATAGTTGTAATAATAATTAATAGATACTTAAACATAAAAACCTCATAAAAAAATATTTTTGAGTATAACTATTTTAAAAATAAAATACAATACTCTTCTTACAATTTTCTATAATATTTTCTAAATAAGCTCTTTTATAGCCTCATCTAAAGCTTTTAAAAAAATATCTATCTCTTCGCAACTATTTAGTGGAGATAGAGATACTCTTAAAACTCCATTATGAAACTCTTTTGGAATATTAAATGAGTTTAGAAAAAGTGGTTTGTCCCCTTTTTGATTACATGCAGAACCAGCAGATATATATATCTCTCTCTCCTCAAGAATATGAATAATATGTTCAGAAAAAAGATTTTTAACACCTAAAGATAAAATATGATCAGATGCACTCTCTAAAGGTGTTAATATTTTTATTATCTCACTATCTCCAAACATCTCATTATATTTTTGATAAAGATATTTTGATAGTTTTTTTAAATTGGCTCTAAAGCTCTCTTTATTATCTCGCCAAATCTCAACAGATGCTCCAAATGCTAATATTCCAAGAGTATTCTCTGTTCCAGCTCTTAAACCATAATATTGAGAGCTTCCCTGTAGTATTGGTGCAACTCTATTTTTATCTTTTGCAATAAGAGCACCAATCCCTTTTAGAGAGTGTATTTTATGAGCAGAAATTGAGATAGAGTCTATATTTAATTCACTAAAATTAATAGGATATTTTAAAAATCCCTGAACAGCATCAAGATGAATATAGATATTTGGAATCTCTTTTTTTATAACTGATAAAACTTTTGTGTTGAAGTGGATTCCGATCTCATTATAAACCATGCTTAAGGCAAGATAATCTATCTGATTCTTTTTTAAAAATGGAATAATCTCATCCTCAATAATTAAACCATTTTTATTTGGTAAATAAAATATCTCAACACCATGTTTTTCAAGAGAAAGTATGCTGTTTTTAAGTGATTTATGTTCGATTTCAGTTGTTGCAACTCTATATCTTTTATTATCTTTTTTATTAAAAAAACCAACAACTGCTAGATTATTAGCCTCTGTTCCACCTGATGTAAAAATAACCTGTTCTGGTTTACATTGAAGCTCACTTGCAATCACTCTTTGAACAGAGACTATTTTTTGTCTCATTTTATGACCTAAAGAGTGTGGAGAGTTTGGATTTGCAAAAATATCTAAAGAGTTAATAATACTCTCTTTAACAGATGGAAACAGGGCTGTTGTTGCTGCATTATCTAAATATATCATATCTACCAACAAAATAGAACATTTTGGTTTACAATAAAATTAAATTTAAATCAAGAGTTATAAAAACAGTCTAAATAAATTTTTTCTTAATATTATATATATTTTTTTTTATTTTTATGATACTATT
>JAFGXH010000013.1 GCA_016936735.1 bacterium | reverse complement strand
TACTTTTTCTTTTTCTCACCCCATCGCCACGTAGTGGAGAGGGGGTAATTTACGAAGTAAATGGGGGAGAGGGATATTGGAGATAAAAATACGAAGCAAAAAAGCCTTTTTGTTATTATTAAAATAAAAAATAGTTAGTTTGAAATGTTATATTTAGTCAAAACCAAAACCAAACATCAAACCAAACTCATTTAGAACACTATTCTCAAGATATCTTATACGATAAAAAGGGGATATCTTTTTTGAAATGGCCCCAGAGTCATCTCCACATATTGGGATATACCAAAGAGCAGAGAGACTCCATTTAAATTTTTCTTGATAGTATATTCCAAATTGCAATGAGAAATATACAAACCCAATTAAATCAACACCAAACTCACCACCATAATAGTTATTATCATTGACTCTTAAAAAACTTGGTGTTAATGCTAAAAATAGTGGTTTTCCCTTTTTTACCTCAAAGCCATGAGTATAATAAAGTTGTAAAGATAGATCTTTTTGATAATGATATCCTGTTGATAAATAGATAGAGTCAGAATTACAACATAAATCACCAGCAAATATATTAAAATCGATTAATAATAAAACTAAAAGCATATATTTCATACTATTCATTAATTATCTCCCCAAAAAAATATATAAATCATAATTCCAAACTCATTCTGATAGTAACTAATATCATGTTGAACTCTTAATTTATAATAAAAATCATAGCAAATATTATCAAATAGAAATGTTACTGGTAAAAGAATACCAAGTTTAAAATTATAAAATATATTTTCTCTGTCTGTTTCAATACCTAAGCCCAAATATGCTGGACCAAAATCAGAAAAAAATGATACTTCAAGTGACATCAGATTTTCACTATTGTCAAACAGAGTTAAATTACCTGAAAATTTATAATCTCTAGATAAATAGAAGGTATTTAAAGCTAAAGCATTATCATCTCTTGTTTGTGCAAGCCCAACCCCTGCTCCAATATGTTCGAAATATCCATAAATATTAACTGTTGCAAATAATAAAATGATTATTAATACTGATTTAAACATATATCTCCTAAAATTTTGGCTCTACTATTAAACATATATCTATCTATTTAATATATCTCTCATTATACTCAAACCTTTTTTATTAAATCAACATGATTTTTTTATTTGTTAATTCTGCGTTTTCTTTTGAGTTTGGAACAAATATATTTGTTCCTTACAGATTCTTCATAGAGATAAGAAAATCGTAATTCATACCAAGATTTTGTATTTTATTTTTAACATTAAGGTTCTAAACAGATTTCAAATTTTTGTTGTGCAGAAAAACTATAACATTCATACTCATCTGTTTCATCATCAAGCATATTATAAGCTCTTTTTAATATATCTTTATCTACTAAACCATTACTAAAATCAGCTTTTGTTAATTGATTTTTGGCATAAACTAAAAGAGTGTTATAAGAGATATCTTTACATCCTAAATAAAAACTTTCAACATAAAATAGAGTTTTATATAATCCTTGTGAAACTTTTTGATTCTCTTTTGGTTCAGAAACTTTTAAAGCTCCAAACTGTCTTAAAAAAAGATAGTTTTTATCCCTCCAATGATTTGAAAAACCCTTTTCTGAAGTGTATTCAATAAATCTATCTAAAGGATTTTTATCATCTTCTATTTGTGTATTTGGATCAAAATCATGATATTTCACCATATAAAACATAAGCTCCCAACTCTCATCAAAAGTATATAAATATGTAGGGGGAATTTTTGAAAGTCTATCGTAATTTATTGAATCAACAGTTCCACATGAGTATATTTTAAGTCCACCCAAAAGACGAGAGTTAGTATAATATTTATAATTCTCATTTAACTCTTTTTTTATTACAAACTCTTTTGAATAAGTATAATAATATGGCATTGCAGGCGTTTTTACTTTTGGGTCTAAAAAAATTAGTTTTTTATAATTTTCAAATCGATATCTTAATTCATAATCATAGAATCTATTATCAATTAAAAAAATATCTATTTTATCATTTGATTTAATAAGGTTTTCTAAATCTTTTTCAGATACATCTGTATTTAAAAGATATAATCTCTGAAGATTTTTTAATTTTTTAACAAAATCTACTGTTTTTAATCCTTTTCCAGACAATAGAATCTCTTTTAAATTCTCTAAATCTCCTATTCCATTAACATTTGGATCACTTTGTTCAAAGTGAAAAGCTGCTAACTCTATTTTTTGGCTTAATTTAGAGTAATCCATAAAATATGGATATCCAAGAAAGTTAACACAACTATATTGATTGATATTTACATATTCATCAAAATATTCAAGAGGTCTTTTGGGATGATAACAGTTGTTTTCAAACTCTTTTGTTTTCTCATTATAATGATTTTTAAACTTTAACAACTCTTTTGGGTAGTGAATAGAGTCAATCACTCTAGCATAATATTTCTCCCATCTTATAAAATAGTCTAGTTTCTCAGCATAATCATTAAAAACAGATAAAAATATTACAAATATAATCATAGTTTAACCTCAAAAACTTTATCAAAGACAACCATGAAAATAATTTGTTCCAATATTTTATATTTTTTTTGATTAGATGTAAAAAAGGTTTCTCCTTTTTCCAATATATTTTTTCTGAAAAATAGTTTATATTCAGTTATTATGTCTAGTTAATTGCTTTGATTTCATCACATAATATCATTATCTCTCTCCATTCTTTAGATGTTTTAAATTTCTCGAAATCCCACTCATCTAAATCCCTTAATTTAAGAGTTTTCTCTCTTAATAGAAGAGATTTATTTAGTTTCTCTAAACTAATTAATCCACTTTGATAAAATCTATTTAAAACATCAATATATAAAAAAGTTTGAACTCCTATATCAAACTCCTCATAAATATTATACTCTATAGTTTCACTATCCGCAGATAATAAATAGATTCCACATCTCTCTAATGTATCATTATAATATTCAAAAAGCTCTTTTTCTGTTATCTCTTTCATATAATAACTCAAAATATATAAATTT
>JAFGXH010000112.1 GCA_016936735.1 bacterium | reverse complement strand
TATATAGTATTAAATTATTTAAAATAATACGTATCAAATATAACTTTTTTTAATAGATATTTGATTTATTTTCTTGTTTTTGGTTTAAACTTATGATAATTTTTCTGAAGATGTTTTTTATTATATTATAATTTATAAGAGTTAACATGAAAAATAAACTACCTATTTTATACTCATTATTAATAATATTATTATCAGGTTGTTTTGGTTCTTCATATAGACAATCATTACCAATATCAAAAGACCCAGATTTTGCCATTGAGGCAGGAGGAGGGTTTTCTATATATAAAGATTCAATTACTGATGAAAAAGAGTTTGCTCCATTAATGAATCTCTCTTTTTATAAAAATCTTTTAAAAGCAGATAATATATCTTTTGGAATTCTTACTCTTTTTACTGGAGTTGGAGTTGAATTTAAAATAGAGACTATAAAAAGTGATATAGTAAATATTAATATTGTGAATGATTTTTTTGTTGGTTTAGCTGGAATTGATGGTATTGTTTTTGGAAACCAAATGATATTAACAACAAGATTATCTTTTGGTGACTTTGCTATTTTTGGTGGTGCTGGATTTTTTGTTGGAGCTGGTACAATTGAAACATCTAATAATGGTGAACCATTAGCTTTTCTTAAAATTCAAGGGGGATTATCTGTTGATTTTGATGAAAGTGCTCTTGTTTTAGAGACAAACTATCAAACTAAAAGTGCTCTTAGTATGGGATTTCTTGTAAATTTAGGAATGCTTTTCTTTTTTTAGAAAACTCAATCTTTTCCTTTTACTTTTAATAAAAGATAGTTAAGATTTTTTTGTTGGAGTAGTTGTCGTTGGAGTTGTTTTTGTTTCTGCATACTGTTTTAATCTATTAATAAATGCACCTGCATCAATTCCTGTTGCATCTTTAAGTTGCTCAAGAGCAGATATTGTTTTAACAACAGGATTTCCATTATCACCAGCTGTTAAATTACTATCAATAACAGTAATTTTGTCAATATTTACGGCTCTAATTGAGTCTGTAACAATTTTGAAAATTGGTTCAATTTTCTCCATAAGAAAAATATTTTTAGCATTAGCACCAGCATTTTTCCAAGCAGTTACTAAACTTTTAAAACTTTCAGCAGAGGCTTTTGAATTTTCAACTATTGTTGCTGCATCTGCTTTTGCTTCCTCAAAAAGTCTATCTCTTTTTGCTTTTGCAGGTTTTATAATATTTGCCTCAAGCTCATTTTTAATTTGATCAATCAAAGCAATATTAACTTTAATATCCCCTTTTGTTTTTGCAATTTCACTAATAATTTTACTTTTTGCTTCAGCAATAACAGCCTCTCTTCTTGTAACTGCGTCATTTAGGCGTCTTTGTGCCTCCTGTTTTGTGATAGATATTTTTGCATCAAGCTGTTTTAATGTTGTCTTCTTTTTATTTTCTGCATCTTTAATAATAGATTCAGCTCTATTACTTGCCTCTGCAATAATTGCATCACGTTGAAGCATAGCAGCCTGTTTTCTACCAATTGAGTCTAGATATCCAACTTTATCAGAGATATTTTGAATTTGAAGGTTATCTAGTACAATACCCAATTTACTTAAATCCTCATCAGCCTCTTCAAGAAGTTTTTTAGTGAATGCAGCTTTATCCTCATTAACCTGTTCTGGTGTTAATGATGCTAAAACCCCTCTTAAATTTCCCTCAAGAGTCTCCTGTGCAATCTGAACAATCTCCTCTCTACGTTTTCCAAGAAAACGCTCTATTGCATTATGAACTAATGGCTCATTTCCTGATAGTTTAACGTTTGCAACAGCTGTAACACTAAGTGGAATTCCACCTTTTGAAAAACCATTATCAACACTAACATCAATTGGAATATTTGTTAATTCAAGATGATAAACCTGTTCAAATAGAGGAACTCTTATCCCTCTTCCACCACGAATATATGTATAACCTACAGATCTTTTATTGCTTCCAGAGGGAAGTGCTTTTCTTGGTCCTGCAAAAATTAAAACCTCATTTGGTCCACAAATATATATAACATTTTTTATTGTCATGATAAATAGAATAAAAATTAGAAAACCAATTCCTAAAATTGTAAGTAAAACTTCCATATTATGCCTCCCTTTTTAAAGAGTCTGAAAGGTCTATTCCAACCAACTCTTGAACTGATGCAAATACTGTTCCAATAACATCTGTGTATGCTTTTACAAGACCATTAATTGTTTCCCCTTTACCTGAATCAATAACATGTATATTTTTCATATGTAGTTGATCAACAGTTGATGCAGCAGTAAAGAGAATTTTCTCAATTCTTTGCATTAATGATATAGGAAGGGCATCTTTTCCAGCATATGTCCAAACTTTAGACATAACATCAATTGAGTATGCAACAGCACGTCCCTTTTCGGCAACAATAGCGGACTCACCCTCAGCAATAAACTGTGCAGCCTGTTGTTTTGCAACAGCAGGTAATACCTCTTGAACCTGAAGTCTTATCTCTTCAAGTTGTGCACGAAGCTCTTGAAGCTCTTTTGCAGCAGTTGCTTCAGCCTCTTTTGCAGCAGCAATTGTTGTCTCTTCTTCTGTTTGAACTGTAGCCTCTAATGTTGCTTGAATCTGTCTAAACTCATTCTCTTTCTGTTTAATCTCATCTTTTGCTTTTGTTTGGGCAATTTGACTCTGTTCACTCATATTTGCTTCAACCTGTTTTGCCTCTGCTTGAAAGCTAGATTCAGCAATCTCTGCATCTTTAAGAATATCTGAAATTCTTTTTCTCCCAAGAGATTTTAAATACTCTTGTCTATCACTAACAGATTGAACTTTAAAAACATCCAGTTGAAGACCAAGTTTATCCATCTCTTTTTTTACATCATTAAAAATTCTATCAGCAAACTCCATACGGTCTTCATTAATCTGTTCAGGTGTAAGAGTTGATATAACACCACGAAGATTCCCCTCAAGAGTCTCTTTTGCAACTTTTACAATTTCAGCCTTTTGACGACCAAGAAAACGCTCTATTGCATTACCAACAAATCTCTCATCAGATGAGATTTTAACATTTGCAATTGCCTGAACATCAAGAGGAATTCCCCCTTTTGAGTAGGCATTTGTAACTTTTACTAAAACAGAAGATACACTCATATCAAGTTCATCTTGAGTCTCAATAAGTGGCCATTTAATTGCTCTTCCACCAAAAATAACACGATATCCAACAGTTTTTCCCATTGCATTGGTGTGTGTTCTTCCTGAAAAAATAAAAACTTTGTTTGGAGGACAGATTTTTAAAAAACTTTTAAAAAATCCAATAAATAGGAATAAAGCACCTATTCCTATTGCTGAATACATCAATACATCTCCCACTTAAACCTCCTAAAATAGATAATAAAAAGTCAAAAATATTTTACTACTCTTTAAATTTCTAATTAAAAAAATTATAAAACAGATTTCTCTGTTTTATACATAGGATTTAATATCTATTAAATCCCTAAAATTTTATAAATCAAAATAGCACCAAAATTTACTAATCAAG
>JAFGXH010000111.1 GCA_016936735.1 bacterium | reverse complement strand
AGCAGTAATTCAACCTCTAGTAGCAGCAAAAAAACAGTATCTCCAAAAGATGTTATCTCTTTAGATGATGATTTTGGTAGATATTAAAAATTAAGAAATCTTTTATATTTTTATTTAAAAAAAATCACAAAATAAATCAAGAAATCTGTTTTTGTTAAAAATATGTAAAATTATACTCATTTTATCAATCAATATTGTAATATAAAAGAAAATATAGTACTTTATTACTGAATGTTTTTATGGAGTTTTTATGAGTAAAATTTTAATTAAAAATGCAAAAGAGATTATCACAATGGATCAAGAGGGAAATCGTTTTAAAGGCTACTCTCTTCTAATTGAAGATAATAAAATCTCTCAAATTGCAAAAGATATAGATGTTGAGGTTGATGAGGTTATTGATGCCTCAAATCATTTTGTTTATCCAGGTTTAATTAATACTCACCACCATTTTTATCAAACAATGACAAGAAATATCCCTCAAATTCAAGAAGCAGAACTTTTTGATTGGTTGATTTTTCTCTATCCAATTTGGTCAAAATTAACACATGATGTTATCTATACATCATCACTTCTTGCAATGGGTGAGCTTTTAAAAACAGGTTGCACAACAGCTTTTGACCATTTTTATGTTTATCCTAAAGGGGTTTCTGAAAATCTTATTGATGAACAGTTCAAAGCAGCAAAAGATATTGGAATGCGTTTTCATGGAAGTCGTGGAAGTATGTCTCTAAGCAAAAAAGATGGTGGTCTTCCCCCAGATGAGGTTGTTCAAACAGTAGAAGAGATTCTTAAAGACTCCGAAAGGGTTATTAAAAAATATCATGACCCAAATAAATACTCAATGAGTAGAGTTATTTTAGCTCCATGCTCACCTTTCTCTGTAAGTGAAGAATTAATGGTTGAATCAATAAAACTTGCTAGAAAATTTGGTGTTCAAAGTCATACTCACCTAGCAGAAACAAAAGATGAAGAGCGTTTTTGCATTGAACGTTTTGGTCTTCGTCCTCTTGATTACATGAAAAAAGTTGGTTGGATTGGTGAGGATGTTTGGTTTGCTCATGGAATCTACTTTACAGATGATGAGATAAAATATCTTGCTGAAACAAAAACTGGAGTTGCCCACTGTCCTGTTTCTAACCTAAAACTGGGTTCAGGAATTGCAAAAATTCCTCAAATGCTAGATGCAGGTGTTCGTGTTGGTCTTGCAGTTGATGGAAGTGCAAGTAATGATTCATCAAACATGTTGGCAGAGCTTAATACAGCATTTTTAATTCATCGTGTTGCAAGTGGTGTTACAGATATGACAGCAGAACGTGCATTAAGAATCGCAACAAATGGTGGAGCTCAAATTCTAAATCAGCCAGAGATTGGCTCTCTTGAAATTGACAAAGCTGCTGACCTTTTTATGATTGATACTCGTCAATTAGGTTATGCTGGTGGTTTATATGACTCTGTTTCTGCTCTTGTTGCAACAGGAAGTACACAAGTTGTTGATATAACAATTGTAAATGGAAAAGTTGTTGTTAGAGGTGGAAAACTTGTAAATATTGATGAGAATGAGCTTTTTGAAAAAGCCAATAGACTATCTGAAGAGATGGTTATTCCTTTTTTAAAAAAATAGAGATTTTTAAAAATAGTATCTTTATTAAAATCATAAATTTTACAAAATAAAAAACATCTTTTAAATCTCTTAAAAACAAAAAAAGGGTTTTTGTATATAATAATAAAGAGGAAAAGTGGAGAAAATATTTAATCCTGCAAAGTTAGAAAAACTAAATAATCCAATAAGATTGGAGGAGGTTCCACCAAATTTAATTGCTCAAAAAATATCAATAGAGAATCCATCTGTAATTATAGATTTTGGAGCAGGAACAGCACTTTTTAGTAGAGAGTTTTCAAAAATATATAGTAACACCAAAATTTATGCCTGTGATATATCACAAGTTATGTTAGATTGGATTACAAACAATGTTATAGCAGATTACAAAAATATAACCCCTATAAAAACAGATGGAGAATCGATTCCACTTGAAGATAACTCATCAGATGCTATTATTATGATTAATCTTTATCATGAATTAGATGAGCATCTTCAAATAGTTAAAGAGTCTTATAGAGTTTTAAAAAATGGGGGTAAAATTGTTATATCTGATTGGAGAAAAATAGAGACTGAGAATGGGCCACCTTTTGAAATAAGAGTATCTGAAAAAGATGTTAAAAAACATCTTTTAGAGTGTGGATTTAAAAATATTGAGATAACAAATAGTTTAAAAAACAACTATTTGATAGTTGGAGAGAAAATATGTTAAATAAATATATCTTTTTTGCTATATTTTTATTACTATTTTCCTGTAATAGTTCAGAAAATAGTAATAGTTGCAACTGTAAAGATTTTGAAAAATGTGAAAACTCCACCTGTGTAGCTAAAAATTGTGAAATAAATAGTGATTGTGGAGAGTTTATTTGCAAAGATAATCTATGTATTAATCAAGTTGTTCAATGTATTGATTCAAATGATTGTTTTGAATCTGTTTGTAGAGACTCTATTTGCGTATCCTATATTCCATGTTTTTTTGATGTAGATTGTAATCAAAATGAGTTTTGTAATGGAGATCGATGTCTTCCTAAAGTCTACTGCCAAGATAATAAAACTTGTGAAAACTCTGTTTGTAGAAGTAATCAATGTACCATTCTGTTTTGTGGAGATAGCTCTGATTGTGGTGATGAGTTAGAGATTTGCAGTAATGGTAGATGTATTTCCAGAGATAGTTGTCAAAATAGTGAAGAGTGTAATAATAATCAAAAATGTCTAAAAAATTACTGTTGGGATAGTGAAGAGTGTTATAATTGGTTGTGTGATGTTGAAAACAGTGAGAGCTGTATAGATAACAGTTGTTTAATTCCAGATTTATGTGTTAATTTTGATTGTTCAGAGTTTGAAAATGTTCATTGTGAAGCAAAAAACAGTAAGGCAGACTGTTTTTGTAATCCAAACTATATGATTAATGAGGATTTTACAGGCTGTATTGAAATTCCAAGCTGTATAGATGATGATATTCAAAATAAAATATATGAGGCAAAAACAGTAACAAAAGAGTATTTAAATAGTCATCATATATGTCCACAAAAAGATGATTATTTTAGAATATATCTTAATAGTAATGAAAGTTTGATAATTAATGTAACTTTTTTAAGTGGAGATATTGACATTTATCTATATGATTCAGATAAACAAACAGTATCTGTTGCCTCCTCTGTTACAGAGAATCTGACTGAAACAATCACTTATCAAGCAGTTGAATCAAAATATCACTATTTAAGAGTTGCTCCATACTACACAACAGACACAGATTACCAACTTGAAATAAAATAAAAACTATGATTACTCAATGAATGATGTTAATTTAAAATTTAGTGAATCAAACAGACCAACATCACATAATTTAAGTTCAGGAATAACAGAAAGAGATACAAATGATAAAGTAATAAATGGATTATTTATTTTACATCCTAACTCTTTTACTTTTATATTTAGCTCTTCATAGAGTTTTGCAACATCATCAATTGATTTATCACTCATTAAACCTGCAACAGGAAGATGAATAAATTTCACATCATTACTATCAACAACAACAAGACCACCTTTAAACTCAATTAAAAGATTAATTGCTAATAAAATATCCTCATCTTTTACACCAATTGCAACAATATTATGAGCATCATGTGCTATTGAGGAGGCAATTGCACCTCTTTTCAATCCAAATCCATGAATTAATCCTAATGATGGAGATTGATTTCCATAACGATTTACAACAACAGCTCTTAAATAATCTTTTTCAATATTAGATTCTAAAAAACCATTAATCCAATTTGGAGTATCAATAATTTTTTTGGTATACAGAGAGCCCTCTGTTACTGATATTATTTTACAAAGACCATCTTTATATGGTGTTTTAATCTCATTTAATATTTTTCGTTGAGCCGAAAAAGCATTAACTAATGATATCTCCTTTTGTGGAAAAAAATTAACACCATTTTTAAAAACCATATCTCCTTGTATAACTGTTTCAATAATTTTAAAATCAACTAAATCATTGACCTCAATCCAGTCTGCACTATCCCCCTTTTGTAATAAACCTATTTTAAGAGAGTAGTGTTTTATAGGATTTAATATTGCAACTTTTAATGTATCAAATAGAGATATCCCATTTTTAATAGATTTTGATACCAGTCTATTAATATGACCTTTTTTTAAATCATCAGGATGAATATCATCACTACAAAACATACAACTATCTGAATATTTTGATATTAAAGGATATAGATTATCAAAATCTTTGGCACCACTTCCCTCTCTTATCTGAATAGTCATACCCAAAGATATTTTTTCAACGGCCTCCTCAAAAGTTGTGGATTCATGATCTGTTGAGATTCCAGCAGAGATATATTTTTTTAAATCATCTCCTCTTAAAGATGGAGCATGTCCATCAATTGGAAGTTTTTTTGATTTTGCAGCCTCTATTTTATGAAGTAATATTGGATCTCCATTAATAACAGCTGGAAAATTCATAACTTCACTCAAATGAGTCACTTCAGGATACTCTAAAATATCAATAATATCATTTGAATCAATTGGAGTACCAGATGTCTCAAATGGAGATGCAGGTACACAAGATGGAGCACCAAAAGCAAAATAAAAAGGGAGATCTCGACTATTTTTAATCATATATTTTACACCCTTTTTCCCTAAAACATTACCTATCTCATGTGGATCAGTAACAACAGCAACTGTTCCATGAGAAACAGCAGCTTTTGCAAACTCAGATGGAACAAGCATTGAACTCTCAATATGAACATGAGAATCAATAAATCCAGGTAAAATATAGTTTTTATAACTATTTTGATTTTTCTCAACTTTAGTTATTTTTCCATTTTCATCACAAAAAATAGTTGCTGGATATATCTCTTGTTTAATAAGATCGACTATATTACCCTCTTTTTTTTGAACTTTATCCATAATTAAAAATCCATAATAGATAGACCACTTAATTTTTAATTTTTTTTGATTAAATTGTCAATGAAAAGTTTGTAAAAAGAGTTTGTTTATTTTGCGGATTTTTAGAAATGACTACTCAACAACCTCTACAACAACTGGATCACTCTCCCAGATTCCATGTTTTGTGCAGTATGCATGAGCTACAAATGTTGCTTTTTTATCAAGAACAACATTAAAAGTCACCTCAACTTGACCAGCTTTTCCTGCTCCAAATGTAACCGCTGGTGCAAAAGATGCCTCTGCCAAAAATGTTTCACCATTAAAAAGTTGAACCCAAGCAATATAGTGATCAAAATCATCTGGATGTGAATAAGCCTCTCCAACTTTTACAGTTACTTTAAATTTTTCACCCTTTTTTACCTCTTTATCACAATGAACAAATGCAGAGTGACGATCAATAAAATCTTTTCTTTGTTCTTTTTCAATTGTACTAATATCTACATAACGATTAATTTTAGGCATAAATCCCTCCAAAGTAGTTAATAACAAAACACTAATACTAAAGCAACATCATTTCCAAAAAAATATT
>JAFGXH010000110.1 GCA_016936735.1 bacterium | reverse complement strand
AGCAGTAATTCAACCTCTAGTAGCAGCAAAAAAACAGTATCTCCAAAAGATGTTATCTCTTTAGATGATGATTTTGGTAGATATTAATAGTAAAAAATTACTATAATTTTTTTATCACAAATATTTTATCTTTTAATAATTATATAATATTCCGAATAGTATTTAAAATTGGAGGAGTATAAGATGAAAAATCTTAAATTATCAACAAAATTACTTATTTACACTATTAGTGTAAATTTTTTCATTTTAGCTTTATTTATATATTTTAATGCAAATAGAGTTTTTAATTCTCAAAAAAAAGATGCCTATTCAAAAGCATCAGAGATGGCTTTTAGATATGCAAATGAGGTTAAATCTCAATTTGAGATACCACTCTCTGTTGCAAAAGAGATTGCTTATATCTTTAAAAGTTTTAAAGATGAAAATAAAGAGTTATCAAGAGATTTGGTAAATCAAATATTAAAAACCTCTTTGGATAATAATGGTGATTTTTTAGGTGTCTGGAGTGTTTGGGAAGCAAATGCAATTGATTCAAAAGATTCTGAGTTTAAAAATATTTTAGGAAGTGATCAAAATGGACGTTTTGCTCCATATTGGAATAGAGTTGGAGGAATTCATCTTGAGGCTTGTGTTGATTTTGATTCAACAGGTGAAACAGGAGAATATTATAATCGTCCAAAAAGATTAAAAAAAGATGTTATTATGGAGCCTGTTGTATATCCAATTAATGGTGTTGATGTAATGGTTGTTAGTTTTGCATCTCCAATTATCAATAAAAATGGTGATGTTTTGGGAGTTGTTGGAGTTGATATCTCAATGGATAAAATTCGTGAAATTATATCAAAAATAAAGCCATATAATACGGGATATGCAATGCTTATTTCAAATAGTGGCTCTTTTGCAGCACATCCTAAAACAGATATTCTTGGAAAAATTATTGGAGATATTGATAATAACCCTAAAAAAGATTTTATTAAGTCATCAATAAAAAATGGAAAACCATTTTATCTTGACAAAAAAGCTATTGGAACATCTCAAGAGACACATATCTCTTATGCTCCATTCACAGTTGGAGATACAGCATCTCCTTGGTCTATTGGAGTTGCAATTCCAATGAATATTGCTCTTCAAGAGTCATATAGCACACTCTGGTTTATGATATTTTTTGGCATATCAATTGTTTTAATAATTTTTATTGTGTTATTCATAATTTCACTTAAAATAAAGAACAATATTCTAAATATTACCTCAATTTGCTCTAATTTAATTCAATCTATTGAGGATGGAGTTTTAGACAAAAGGGAGAACCCCAATAGAGTTATCATTGATTTTAGATCTATTATTTTAGAGATTAATAGATTAATTGACTCTTTTGTAAAACCAATAAATGTAACAGCAGAGTATGTTGAACGAATTTCACGTGGTGATACTCCTCCAAAAATCACAGATGATTATAAAGGGGATTTTAATGAGATTAAAAATAATCTTAATAGTTTAATTGATGCCAATAAAACTATTACAGATATTGCACAAAAAATCTCTGATGGAGATTTCTCAATTAATATTCAAGAGCGTTCTGGAGAGGATAAACTATTAATCTCTTTAAGAAAAAGTGTTGAAACAATAAAATCTGTTGAAAACTCAATTAATCAAACAATTATGGAGGTTCAAAAGGGTAATCTTTCATTTAGAACTGACTTATCTATGTTTTTGGGTGGGTGGAAAAATCTTTTAAATTCTGTTAATGGGTTATCAAATAGCTTTGAGAATCAAATAAAAACAACAACAGAAAATATCAAAAAGATATCATCTTTAATAAATAAAATATCAATTGGAGATGTTCCAAAGGATATTAAAGAGAGTTATGAAGGTGAGTTTGAATCAATAAAACAGAGTCTTAATATCTTAATTCAAGCAACAAATCAGATAACAGATGTTGCAAAAAAACTATCTATTGGGGATACAGATGTCTCTTTAAAGAAAAGAGGAGATAAAGATGAGATGATATCTGCATTAATAAATATGATTGATAATACAAAACATGATGTTGAGAATATTATTAAAATGTCAAAAGGTGATTTTAATTTTAAAGTTATAATAATGTCTGAACATGATGAGATGGCAAAAAGTTGTCAAAATCTTCAAACTGTTCTAAAATCACTTATAAGTGATACAGAGATGTTATCAAATGAGGCACAAAATGGTAATTTAGATGTAAGAGTAGATGCGTCAAAACATCAAGGGGATTTTAGAAAGATTATTGATGGTATGAATAATACATTAGATAATTTAATAAAACCAATGATGTTAACAGCAAACTATATAGATAGAATATCAAAAGGTGATATTCCATCAAAAATCACAGAGAGTTATAAAGGTGATTTTAATGAGATTAAAAACAATCTTAATCTCCTTATTGATTCAGAAAAACTAATTGAAAATACAACTCAAAATCTCTCTTTTGGTGAACTAGATTCTCTTAAAATTGAAAAACGTAGTGAAAATGATAAAATTTTAGATAGTTTAAAAAAATCTGTTGACTCTATTAGATTTTTAGTTAAAGGGATAAAAGAGTATGCAAAACACTCAAACAGTGGAGAGTTGGATAAAATAGATCTTGATGAAAACAGAGTTGAGGGGGCTTATAGAGAGATTTTTGAACAACTAAATTCAGCAGCAAAATCAACATCAGAACCTATTTATGAGGTTTTAGAGATTATGAAAAACCTT
>JAFGXH010000012.1 GCA_016936735.1 bacterium | reverse complement strand
ATTTTTTTTGTGATAAAATTCTAAAAATTATTGAGTGTTTGTAATGGGGTAATCAATGACAACTATCTCTATCGATTTTAATGCAACAAATGATGCAAAAATAGCAGTAGTAGGATGTGGGGGTGCAGGTGGTAATGCACTCAATACTATGATTGAACAAAATCTACAATATGTAAGCTTTATAGCAATAAATACAGACAGCCAAGCTTTGGCACAAAATAGAGCACCACATAAAATTCAGATTGGTCAAAAAACAAGAAAAGGATTAGGATGTGGAGCACGTCCTGAATGTGGCTTTATCTCTGCAGAAGAGGATGAAGAGAAAATTCGTGAAGCCCTTGAGGGAAACGATATGGTTTTTATTACTGCTGGATTAGGTGGTGGAACTGGAACTGGGTCAGCACCTGTTGTTGCTAGAATTGCAAAAGAGATGGAGATATTAACTGTTGCTGTTGTTACAAAACCATTCTCATTTGAGGGAAAGAAAAAACTTCAAATTGCAGAGATGTGGATTGAGGAGTTAAGAAAATATGTTGACTCTTTAATTATTATTAGCAATCAAAAAATTGTTGAAACTGCAGGAAATATCTCATTTTTAGAGGGATTTAAAAGAGCTGATTCAATATTAATGTCTGCTGTTGCAGGTATTGCAGATGCAATAACTGAGGCTGGTATTGTTAATATTGACTTTGCAGATGTTAAAACCATTCTTGCTAATTCTGGTCAAGCACTTATTGGTGTTGGTTATGGAACAGGAGAGACAAAAGTTTTTGATGCTGTTAAACAGGCAATAGAGAATCCTCTTATTGAAGATTTAACAATAAATGGAGCTGGTTCTATTCTTGTTAACTATAGAATTAGCCCAACAACAACATCAGCAGAGGTTGATGAGGCATCAAGCTATATCACAGAGAATGCACATGAGGATGCAGAGATTATTGTTGGTATTGTTTTTGATCCAGAGTTAGGTGATGATTCAAAAGTAACAATTGTTGCAACAGGTTTTAATAAAACTGCAAAAGTTCAATCAGTTCCAAAAGCAACAAAAGAGGAGAGAAAAATAGAGGTTCCTTTTAAACAGGAGACTCAATATAAAACAGAGATTAAAGTTCCAACACATTTTTCAGATGTTATTGAGACTAAAACTCAACGTGAAACTCCTCCACCACTTAATGTAGAGAAAAAAATGGTGTTGAATGTTGATTCTGATAATAAAATGATCACTATTGATAGAGAGAATTTAGATATTCCAACTTGGATTCGTCGTAAGAAGAATAAGGTAATCCAAAGTAAAGTTGATGGTGTATTCTAATTTTTAATATCTTTTTACCTTTTACACTCACTTTATTTTGAAGTTGTTTTTCCTTATTTAGTCATATCATCATAATTCAATACATTTATAAATTGAAAAAATAGTCAAAAACTGATATATCTTTTTATTTTTGTGAGGATATATGGGACAGCTTGATTTTTCAATACTTAATCAACCTCAAAAAGAGGCAGTTACAACTATAAATGGTTCAATATTGGTTCTTGCTGGTGCTGGAAGTGGAAAAACAAGAGTTTTAACATATCGAATTGCATACATGCTTCAGAAGGGTATTCCAGCATCTCAGATATTAGCAGTTACATTTACAAATAAAGCTGCTGGTGAGATGAAAGAGAGAATATCCTCTCTTGTTGATAAAGAGAGTGTTAAAGAGTTAACTGTTTCAACATTTCACTCTTTTGGAGTTAAAATATTAAGAGAAAAAGGTAGATATGCTGGTTTAAAAAATGATTTTGTTATTTATACAGACTCTGAATTAAAAGCAATGATTAAGCAGATTTTTGAAGAGGAGTATAAAATTAAAACAGATATTCCAGATACCTCTTTTTTGCTTGAGAGAATCCTTCAACTAAAATCATCTTTAATAACACCAGAGCAGTTTAAAAAAAGGGTGAATAGTGATGATTCAGATGCTGTTGCTGCAATTTATGAGAAATATGAGATATATTTAAAAAAATATGGTGCAGTAGATTTTGAAGATCTTATTTTAAAACCAATTATGCTATTTCAGGAGTTTCCAGAGATTTTAGAGTATTATCAGGATAAATATAGATATATTCTTGTTGATGAGTATCAGGATACAAATGATGCACAATTTAAAATGATGGATTTAATAGCACAAAAATATAGAAATATTTTTGTTGTTGGAGATGATGACCAATCAATTTATGGTTTTAGAGGTGCAAATGTCTCTAATATTCTAAAATTTACCAATCATTATCATCCTGCAATAGAGATAAAATTAGAACAAAATTATAGATCTACAGAGAATATATTAAATGCTGCAAATAGTGTTATTGCTCAAAATCCATCAAGAAAAGGTAAAAAATTATGGTCTGCACTTGGAAAAGGTGAGTTGATAACACACTATATAACAGCAAATCCAATAAGAGAGGCAGAGGAGATATCAAGAAAAATCGCATCACTTAAGAAAAAAGGGGTTGCTCTTAAAAATATAGCAATAATGTATCGAAGTAATAGCCAATCAAAAGAGATTGAGCTTCAACTAAATACATCTGAAATACCCTGTAAAGTTGTTGGGGGAACATCGTTTCTTGATAGAAAAGAGATAAAAGATTTTGTTGCCTATTTAGTTGCCCTATATAACCCATTTTCAGAAATTCATATTAGAAGAGTACTAAATTATCCTCCAAGAGGTATTGGTTCAACAAGTTTTGAAAAAATTGTAAATTTTTCTCAAAGTGAAAAAGTTAGTTTTTTTCAGGCTTTAAGAAAAAGGGATAGTTTCTTAAAAAAAAGTGATAAAGCCTATTATGGTGTTGCTCAGTTTTTAGAGATTTTAGATAAACACCAAAAGCTTTTAGATAATACAATTGATAAAAATGATATTCTTCTTTTTTTGGAGGATACATCTCTTATTAATCAGATTCATCAAGAGAGTAAATCTGAAAATGTTATCAAAAAAAGAGTTCAAAATATAATGTTTTTTATAGACAATATGAGTTATTTTATGAAGGAGTATAAATTAACTTTAAAAGAGTATGTTGTTCAATTTTTAATGGAACCCAAAGAAGAAAAAGAGGATAATGAAGATAAAGTTACACTATTATCTATTCATGCATCTAAAGGTTTAGAGTATCCATATGTATTTTTAATTGGTTTTAATGAGGGAATAATGCCTCATAAAAAATCGGTTGAGACTGGAATTGCAACAGAAATAGAGGAAGAGAGAAGACTCTGTTATGTTGCAATAACAAGAGCAAGAGAGAAGCTAATTTTATCATCATATAGTAGTGTAGAGAAAGAGCAATCAACTCCAACAACAGGTTTCACCAAAAAAGGTTATTATCGATATGAGGCTATTCCATCAAGATTTTTAGATGATATTCCATCAAATCTTATAGAAACAGTTGATTTCGATAAAAATCAACGTGATGTTCCTGCACAAGAGATTATTGATGATGCTTGGAGTAAACTTGATGATATATTCAAATAAAGGAGAAAAATGGAGATTATTATAAAAGAGAAAAAAAAGGTTGTTATTGCAATGAGTGGTGGTGTTGATTCATCTGTTGCAGCTCATATTTTAAAAGAGGAGGGATATGAGGTAACAGGAATAATGTTAAAAGTTTGGGATGATGTTAGTAAATGTTGTAGTATTAAAGATATTCTTGATGCTAAAAGGGTTGCAGAACAGGTTGGTATACCTTTTAAAGTTATTGATGTTCAAAAAGAGTTTGAAAAACATGTTGTAAACCCTTTTGTTAAGAGTTATATGGAGGGAAAAACACCTCTTCCTTGTGCTTTATGTAATGAGCATATAAAAATGCCACTTCTTTTAAAAGCTGCATCAGATATTGGGTTTCAATATTTAGCAACAGGACATTATGTTGTTAGAAAAGAGTTATCTGATGGCTCTGTATCTCTTTTTAAAGGAGTAGATTCTAATAAAGACCAAACATATTTTCTATTTCGTCTTAAACAGGAGCATCTTCAACGACTACTTTTTCCTATTGGAGATTTTGTAAAATCTGATATAAGAGATATTGCAGCAAAAATAGGAATTGATGTTGCTCAAAAATCTGAAAGTCAAGAGGTCTGTTTTGTTTCAGATAATTATCAAGAGTTTCTATTAAAAAGAGTCTCTAAAAATGAGATAAAATATGGTAATTTTGTCTCAATTTCTGGGAAGATTTTAGGAAAGCATAATGGGATTCATTCATATACTATTGGTCAAAGAAAAGGGCTTGGTATTGCACTAGGAAAACCTGCCTATGTTGTGGCAATAGACCCAATGAGTGGAGATGTTATTATTGGTGATGATTTAGATTTGATGAAGTATGAGGTTACAGCTACCAATATAACTTGGTTAAATAAAACACCAAAAGTTGGTGATGAAATTGAGGCTAAAATAAGATATCGTCAAAAAACTGATAAAGCAATTATTAAACATATAGATGATAATAAAATAACAGTTATTTTTAAAAATGAACAAAGAGCTGTTACTCCAGGTCAGGGGCTGGTTTTATACTCTAATGATGAGCTTTTAGGTGGTGGATTTATTATGTAAATACCATTTTATATTTTTTAGTATTTAGTTTTTAATAAAACTTAATAAAGGATTTTGTATTGAAAAAATTAAAGATAGCATTTAAAACATTGGGTTGTAAAGCAAATCTTTATGACACAATTTTAATAGAGTCGAATTTGGATAAATTTGGCTATCAGAAAGTTGAATTTGATGAGATTGCAGACATCTATATTATCAATACCTGCTCAGTTACATCATCTGCAGACTCACAATCAAGACAGCTTATAAGAAAAGCTAAAAGAAATAATCCAAATGGTGATGTGATTGTTACTGGTTGTTATGCTCAAATTGCACCTGATGAGTTAGCAGATTTAATTGAGGTTAAAAAAGTTTTTTTAAACACTCAAAAAAATGAGATTGCTGATTATATTTTTAAAAATTATATAGAATATTTTAAAAAAAATAGTTTTGAATTAAGTAGAAATATAGATTTTTTAGAAAATCAACCTCAAAATAAAAGTGAAATCGATGAAAATATTAGCAATAATAGTATGATTCTAAATTTTGACTCAAGAACAAGACCATTTATAAAAATTCAGGATGGATGTAAATCTTTTTGCTCATACTGTATTATTCCTTATGGTAGAACTATTATGAAATCAATGCCATCAGATGAGGTTATTGAACAGATTGAGACTCTTGTTAAAAATGGTTATAAAGAGGTTGTTTTAACTGGTATTCATCTTGGATATTATGGTTTAGATTTTAGTAATGGTGAAAATCTTAACACACTTTTAGAAAAAATAGAGCAAAACTCAACAATAAAAAGGGTTAGAATAAGCTCAATTGACCCTCATGAGATAACAGCAGAGTTTGTTAATATTTTAAAAAAATCAACAAAAATACAACATCATCTTCATATTGCTCTTCAGTATGGTGATGACCAAATTCTAAAATTAATGAACCGACGAGACTCTGTTTCTGATATTATTGATAAAATAGAGTATTTAAAATCTGAAATAGAGGATATTAATTTTGGTTTTGATGTTATTATTGGTTTTCCTTCAGAAAATGAGACTCATTTTAATAACACAATAGAGCTTATTAAAAAGTTAAAACCTGGTTATCTTCATGTTTTTCCATTCTCCCCAAGAAAAAAAACAGAGGCATATAGTTTTAAAAACCAGACTCCTAACATTATAAAAAAAGAGAGAGCAAGAGTGATGAGAGAGGTTGGAAAAAATCTCCAAAAAGAGAGAATGTTATTAACTCTTAACTCTATTCAAAATGTTCTATTTGAAGAGGAGATAAAATCTGATAATCTTACATATATTCGAGGTTATTCTGGTGGATATTTGGATGTTTGGGTTGAAAATTCAGATAATAAAATTGAAAAACACTCAATTCATAAAGTTAAAGTTGTTAAAATAGAGGGTGATAAATTTTTTGGTGAGTTGATTTAATAGATTGCCTCTTTAAGTTTTTATGAAATATTTTTGATAAAATAAAAAAATATTTGAATAAAATAATTTTTTATTAGTCTGAATTATGTTGCATTTGTTTTGCATTCAATTTATAATGTAAATATATAGTTGTTATGGAGGAGAACATGAAAATTTTAGCATTATTACTAATGACTCTATTTACACTTACTCTTATGGGTGGAAAAATAGAGATAATTAATGGTTCAGGGGATTCTGATAATCTCACTAAAAAAGAGAAACAGTATAAAGAGATGAAATTTAAAGATGATTCAGGTCAAGAGATAAAAGTTAAAGTTTCAAAAGATAGAGGCTTTGCATTATCTTATGAGGATGAAGACACAGAAGAGGATGATGGTAATTATGGTGGTGAAGAAGGTGGTTATTAATACTCTTTTTAGAGGTTTAAAATGGGAAAACTCTATTTATATTTGATTATTTTAATATTATTAACACCTCTTTCACTTTTTTCTGGTTCCAAGAAAAAAACTGGAAACAGTAAAAATAAAAATATTATTGAGTTAAAAACTTCTGGCTCCTCTTCTCAAACAAACTCGGTTGCAATGGATGGAGATATTACAATTGGAGATCATGATGGTTCTGAAGTAAAAAAAGATGAAAATAGTGGTATTGAAATTGAGGTTGGAACAGAATCTGATGAGGGACTTGATTTAATTGAATCAAATGAAGACACAAGTGATATTAAAATTGAGGTGGGTGATGAAGAGAGAGAGCTTGATGCCTCTAATGGTGATATTGATATAACAACATCAACTGGTGGTGATATTGATATTGACTCTTCAGAGGCTGAAGTTGTTGTTGATAATAGTGGTTCTGGTGGTTCATCAAAAGAGATTGTTATTCAAAAAGGTTCAAAAGAGGTCAAAACAGGAAGCAAAAACAAAAAAAAGAAAAAATAGTATTTTATTATCTTTGAAATATCTTTTATTTTTAATTACAACCGATTTTATAACAAAAAAATATGGAGGCAATTATTTGATAAATCAATGTTTTTTTGTTATTATTTTTAATACTTTAAGGGTTTTTTATGAAAAATAGTTTTTTTATTAATCCAAAAGAACCAGTTGTTTTGGTTCATGGAATTGGTCGTTTTGATCTTTTTTTAACTCCATTTTTTAGAGTTTTAAACAGAGTTGTTGGAAACTACTCTGTTTTATTTGATAGATATAGCTATTTTAAAGGAATTGGAAGTTACTTAACAATTAAAAGAGTAAAAATATTTTCGGTTAATATACCCTTTGCTGATGATATAGAGAATAGAGCCAAATCATTAAAAAAACAGATTCTTAGAATATTAAAAAATTCAGACTGTGAGAGGGTTCATATTATTGCTCATAGTATGGGTGGATTAGACTCAAGATATATGATTGCAAATTTAGATATGGCTGATAAAGTTGCCTCTTTAAACACAATTGGAACTCCTCATAATGGTACATTTTTTGCCGATTGGGGTATTAAACATCGTGGTGAGGATGTTTTAAACTCAATACTAAAAATAATTAGATTTGATGGATTTTCAAACCTTACAAAAGAGTTTTGTGAGCGTTTTAACTACTATTCAGAAAAAAATGAGGCAGAAAATAGTGTTGTTTATAGAGTTTATGAGTCTCATCAAGATAAACCACTTATATTTTTTCCTCTTCAGTTCTCTTGGGATATTATTTATAGTGAGGAGGGGGATAATGATGGATTAGTTCCTATAACATCTCAATTATGGAAAAAAGAGCTTATATCTCCAAATGGTATTATTAAACAGATTTATCAATATAGCTTTCCTGTTTCAGCTGATCATATAAATCAGATTGGTTGGTGGGATGTAAATGAGTTAAGCAAATCAAAATGGCTTAATGTTCGATTATTGAAAGAGAGATATCTATATGAAAAATCGATAAGGCAAAGCTATTATGAGATAGCAAAAAGGGCAATATTTAATCAATTTTAATATATTGATATAGGTTTCTATGAAGTGGGGTGTTGTTTTTCTTTTAATATCTATAGTTTTTATCTATTGCTCTATAAAAGTAGGTTATATTTTTATAGTTTTCTCTATTTGGAATCTTTTATCTGCATTTTTCTATTTTTTTAATATGCACTATATATTCAAAAAAAGGAGAAATGGAACAATTCCATTTTTAAGCTTAGTTATATTTTTCCCAATAGTATTTATGAATTTCTTTATTTTGATAATATATAGAGTTTTGTTTCCAGATAAACTATATCATAAAATAGATGAGAATCTATTTTTAGGTGGAAGAGCATTTTGGTTTCATGTTAAAAAAATAAAACAGGATAATATTGATGTTATTTTTGATTTAACAGCAGAGTTTTGGGAAACAAAGAAAATTAGAGATGGCTTCATTTATAAAACTATTCCAATAATGGATACTTTTGGAGTAACACAAGAGAGATTAGTTGATGGTGTTAATTTTATAAATGATTTTATAAATAAAAATAAAAGAGTCTATATTCATTGTGCTTATGGTCATAGCAGAAGTCTTTTATTTTTAATAGCTACTATTATGAAAAAAGATGGTAATAAAGATTGGGAAGCTATTTTTAGAAAAGTAAAAAAAATAAGAAAAAAAATACATTTAACATCAGTGCAGATAAAAACATTAAAAGAGTTTTCTAAAAATATTGTTTAATTTTTACTATTTACCAAAAATAGATAGAAATATGATTACAATGCAATATCTCTTTATATTCTGAGGTTTTGATGAAAAAATTAACAATTTTAATATTATCTTTCTTAATTATCTCTTGTAGCTCAAATAATAACTCTTGTGAAAATAGTACTCACTTAGAGGATGGTAAATGTGTTTCTAATATAAAATTAGTGGATTGCAGTATTTTAAATCCTCCTGAAAATAGTGAAGCAATTATAGAAAGTGTTGAAATCTATTGGAGTAATGGTAGTTGGAGTGAAACTAAAGAGTGTGATTATCAATGTGATGATAGATTTATATTAAGAGATAATAGATGTATTTCTGCTATTTATATTGATCCAATGGCTTCGAATAATGGTAATGGAACATTAGAAAATCCATATAATAGTATGAAGGGAATTCTATATAATTATGGAACATCTTATTTAATAAAAAGAGGAACTATCTTAAATGAGACTATAGAGATAAAAGCCTCAGGAAAAGAGGGGGAATCCATTATTGTTACTGCTTATGGTAGTGGCGATAATCCAATTATAAATGGTGGTAAAATTATTGATAATTGGAGTTACATCTCAAATAACATTTATCAATCTAAACCTATTTTTGAAGAAAATGAGGGGGTAGGACATTTAGTTTTTAAAGGAGATAGTTTACCTTTTATTGTTTGGAATGAGACAGTTGAGAAAACTTTAGGGGGGTGCTATAATAAATGCTATACAACCACTTCAAATGGAGAAATATATCTCTACTCTTTGGATGAACCAAATCCTAATGATTATGTTTATAGTTCAAGATATTGGGGTATTTATGCTAAAAATCAATCTCATATTATCATAGAGAATTTAGATATTAGAAATAACTCATTCCATTGTGTTCAATTTGAAAATGGGGAGGATATTATTGTTCAAAATATGTTAATTAAGCAGTGTGGAGGAGCTTTTTTAGGTGAAATTCAGGCAGGAAATGGTATTGAATTTGGTAATAGTGTAAAAAATAGTATTATGCAGAGTATTGAGATTGAAAATATTTTTGATAGTGGTGTTACTATTCAAACTTATGATAGTAATCAAACTGCATCAGGAATTGTTTTTAAAGATATTATTGTAAAAAAAGCTGGATTTGCAGCTATTGAGATTGCTGTATTAAAAAATGGAGATTCCCAAAATAGTTCTATTTCAGATATAGTAATTGATAATGTAAAATTATATAACTCTGGTAATGGATTTTCAGGAAAAAGATATAATTTAGAGGGAAGAGGTGTAAAAATATCTGCTGATTCTAATTCAGGTTCTATTAATAATGTAATAATTCAAAACTCAATTATAGATAGTTCAGAGGGAGTTGGAGTGTTTATTTTTGGAGATATTCAAAATGTTGATATTCTAAACTCAAAAATATTTAATGGAACAGAGGATGGATTGGTTATTCAAAGTGGATATTCTCCAAATATGGAGATTAATATTGATAGTATGATTTTTGACAATAATCAAAATGGGATATCTATTAATGTTGTTGATGGAAAATCTATATCTATAAGCGATTCTATCTTTTATAAAAATAGAGCTATTGCCCTTTTAGCCATTAATATTCCAGAGATTTTTGAATCAACTCATAATATTTTTGCTAATAATTTAAATACACATCTTTATATTGGAACACTATTAAATATTGGAACTATTGATTATAACTGTTATCATAAACATGATAGAATGATTGGATGGATCTCTAACTCATATAATAATTTGTCCGATTTTGTAATAGAGTCCAATTTAGATCAAAATAGTAAAGATGCTCTATTTAATCTTGATGAGAATTATAATATTATAGAGAGTGGTGTTTGTGATTAAAAGAGTAATATTACTAAAATAAAAATAGAGTCTATTATTATAAGATTTATTGTGATATTTGACTTTTATTTTAATAAAATATATCATGTAGATGTCTATTTGAGGTTTGTCATGAAAAAATCTATTTTTATACTTTTTTTTATACTACTTATTGCCTGTGATACCACTAATAATGGGAAAGAGGCAAAATGTTCATCAAAATATCCAACAGGAAAATGTGATGAAACGGGTGCTGTTTGTATTGATGGTCTCTGCATTGGAGAAGATCTTGTTTGCAGTGAAACAAATCCAACTGGACAATGTCCAAGTGGTGAGATTTGTGAATTAGGTGTTTGTAATACTATTATTCCAGATTGTAGTATTGAATATCCTGAGGGAAAATGTAGTGATGGTTTAGCTTGTTTGAATGGTGATTGTGTAGATGAGAATTCTCTATGTAGTGACTCCAATACAACTGGTTTATGTCCAACTGGAGAGTATTGTGATAATGGTGTTTGTAAAGAGGGAGAGGGGGAGTGTTCACAACAAAATCCAAATGGATTATGTCCATCAAATCAAACCTGTCTTGATGGTTCTTGTACCCCTAATTCAGAGCTTTGTTCTCCTGAAAATCTAAATGGAAAATGCAAATCTACTCAATTTTGTGACTCTGGATTATGTGTTGATATTCAATGTAATGCAGGAGATGTAAGAGAGTGTTATCCATCAGATGAGAATCAGATTAATGTTGGTATTTGTAGAAAAGGTGTTCAACTTTGTAATAATAAAAAATGGGGAAATTGTGTTAATGCTATAACTCCAATTGAAGAGGTTTGTGATAGTATTGATAATGATTGTGATGGTGATATTGATGAGGATGTATTAAATAGATGTGGTTTCTGTGGAGAGGAACCAGATGAGATTCCTAATAATAATCTTGATGATGATTGTGATGGAAAGATTGATGAAACAGAGGAGAATCCAATTGGTGAAACATGTGATGGTAGAACAAATCAACCATGTTATACAGGTCCAATAGGAACAGCAGGAAAGGGTATCTGTAAAGGTGGAACTAGAGATTGCCTTTTGACTGGAGTTTGGGGAGGTTGTGAAGGAGAAACTCTTCCAAATGATGAAGAGATTTGTGATGACTCTATTGATAATAACTGTAATGGATTAATAGATGAGTTTTGTGGAGATAATAATTGTGATCCAGATGCAGAAGAGATTTGTAATGATGGAAAAGATAATGACTGTGATGGTTATATTGATGAGGGTTGTAATCAAATTATAAGAGATGAGTGTGTTGAGAATGAGATTTGTGGAGATGGTTTTGATAACAACTGTAATGGTGTTGTTGATGAAAACTGCTCCTGCTCTGGTTCTGAACAGATGGAGTGTTATTTAGGAGATCCTTCAGACTCTTTAGCTGATAATTCAAGATGTAAAAAAGGGGTTATGACCTGTATTGGTGGTGAATTTTGGGGAGCATGTAGTGATTCAATAACACCCGATTTTGAAATATGTAATGAGATTGATGATAACTGTGATGGTATAATTGATAATAATGCATTAGATGCTTTCTGTGGTAATTGTGGTGGAGAGCCTCAAGCTGAGATTTGTCATGATGATATAGATAATGATTGTAATGGATTGATAGATGAAAACTGTCCAGTCTATTGTGTTGCTGAACCAGAGGTTTGTGATGGTATAGATAATGATTGTGATGGTTTAATTGATGAGGGTGTTTTAAATGCCTGTGGAACCTGTGGTGAAAGCTGCTATATTGTTCCTGTTGAAGGGGAGGATGATTTTAATAGTGGTGAGTTTGATGGTTTAAGTAATACTGAAAATCCAAATGAGATAACACTTGATTCATCAACAACACAAAATAATTTTATCTGGATTGCAAACAGTGGAGCAAATACTGTTTCAAAAATTAATACAATTGATGCCGTAAAACCTGAATATATTGCAAATCCAAGTAGTTTATCAAGACCAACATCAAATGTTGGAAGTAGTCCATCAAGAACAGCTGTTGATTTTGATGGCTCCGTTTGGGTTGCAAATAGAAACTCTTATAATGTTACAAGATTAGACCCAAATGGAAATCATATCTGTACTGTAACATTAGACCCAACCTGTGCACCAAGAGGTGTGGCAATTGATAGAAACAGAGATGTTTGGGTTGGATGTGGAAAATGGATATATAATAGTGCAGATGGTTGGTTATATAAAATTAAAATTTTAGATGCACCAGAGAATCCAGATAATCCAAACTCTATTTGTAAAATTATTCCACTTGGTTCTTCAACAGATTCTGATGGAGGATTGGCATATAAAGGGAATCAAAATAGGATGATTTATGGTCTTGCAATGGACTCAAATGGTATTTTGTGGAGCTCTCCAGGAACAGCCGATACTTCAAATTGCTATGTTTCCCGTTTTGATACAAATTTAGAGCCAACTGACCCAAATTTCTATAAATCTTGGCAGATAAATCATAATATGTATGGTATTGTTATTGATAGAAATGATGATGTTTGGTTTGGTCTTTATGGATACAGCAATAAAAATAGAGCAATATCAAAAATAGTTTATAATTCAGAAACAGGAACAATAACTGAAACAGTTTATGGTGCTCCAAATGCAGCTGCATCAACATTAAGTAATGGTCGTGGTGTTGCTGTTGATGCTGAGGGAAATATTTGGGCTGTATATAGTGGTTCCGATAGAGTTGTAAAATTTGATGCTAATGGAAACTATTTAGGGGATTATCCAACTAGTGGTCAACCAATTGGTGTTGGAATTGATAGTAATGGAAATGTTTGGATTAATAACTATAACTCTAATAATGTTAATGTACTCTCCTCAACAGGGGAGCATATTGTTAATTATTCTGTTGGTTCACAACCATACACATACTCAGATATGACAGGTTTTAATTTAAGAAATTTTGTCTCTCCAAGTGGTGTTTTTAGACTTGTAATTGATACAAATAGAGATGATGCAACTTACGATTATGTTGATTGGCAGGGAGATACTCCAAATGGTTCATCAATCTCTATTAGAGGACGTGTTTCTGCAACAACCGATTTCACATCATCTCTTTGGAGTGATTGGATTACTCAATCCGGAAACCCTTTTGTTTGGGAGGGAGGAGTAAAACCTGTTGGCAGATATATGCAAATAGAGATTAAACTTCAACTTGGTGCATCTCAAGATGATAAACCTATTTTCCGTGGTGTTAATGTTCATTGGCAAAGACCATAAAAACTCTTTTTCTTTCTCCTTTGCCACTAAAATGCTTTAGCATTTTTTATTCTCCAATTTCCCTCACCCCTATTTACTTCGTAAATTTTCCCCTCTCTTTACTAAAGAGAGGGGATTAAGGGGAGAGTTGTGTGTTAAAAATAGTTAAT
>JAFGXH010000109.1 GCA_016936735.1 bacterium | reverse complement strand
CGATTCGATTGTTACTATAAATTATCTTTTCCCCCTCACCCCCTAACCCCCTCTTACTCGCACCCTAAAAATGCTTTAGCATTTTCATGGAACCCGCTTCTATGTGGAGATGTAGAACAGTATCATTCTTTTAAACTTGTTATAAAATATGATAATACTATAAATATAAGCGATTTGATTGTTGCTATAAATTATCTTTTCCCCCTCACCCCCTAACCCCCTCTCCACTACGTGGAGATGTGGAACAGTATCATTCTTTTAAACTTGTTATAAAATATGATAATACTATAAATATAAGCGATTTGATTGTTACTATAACTACATGTGATTTATATATCAAGCGATTTGATTGTTGATATAACTACATTTGATTTATATATCAAGTGATTAGATTGTTGATATAACTACATATTAATTATATATCAAGTGATTAGATTGTTGATATAACTACATGTGATTTATATGTCAAGCGATTCAATTGTTACTATAAATACATTTGATTTATATATCAAGCAATTCAATTGTTGCTATAACTACATGTGATTTATATATCAAGCGATTCAATTGTTACTATAACTACATTTGATTTATATATCAAGTGATTCGATTATTACCATAACTACATATTAATTATATATCAAGCGATTCGATTGTTACTATAACTACATGTGATTTATATATCAAGCGATTCGATTATTACTATAACTACATTTGATTTATATATCAAGCGATTCAATTATTGATATAACTATGTATAAACTATTCAGTTTACTATTTGATTTTATATCTAGTCAGTTAAAATCATAATGTTCATTGAATGATTTATGCTATCTTTTATATAATTTATCTAATAAATCATTTTGATTCTATTGGTATGAATTTAAGTGTTTTAGATTTTAAGAAAAATCTACCCTCAAAATATAAGATAACTCTAAGAAAGCCTGTTTAATAATAGGAGTATTAACTAAAAAAACTTGCTAAAGATAAAAGCTGAACTATATATTCTTATGAAAAAATAAAAAAGGGGCATTCGCCCCCTCTTATTTTAAGAAAATAGGTTTTATTTAGGAGCATCCAATTTTGGTGTATCTGAAGATCCACCAGAAAGAAGTCCCATCTCTCTTTTCATTTTTTCTAACTCATCATCAGCACCAGCTCCGCCAGCTTGAAGAGCTTTAAACTCTTTATCAAGATCTGCTGAAGATCCTTGAAAGTCTGCTGCAAGTTCATCAGTCGCATCTGCTTCAGCCTCAAGTTGATCAACTTTTTCTGCCATACGATCAAATGTTTCAAATGCAGAATTCTCAGACATTCCACTCATAGTCTCTTGAATACTCTTTTGAGCCTCTGCACGTTTTGCACGAGCAACAAGAAGATTTTTCTTTCTTTTTGCATCTTCAATTTTATCACTCAAATCTTTTAAACTATTACGAAGTTTATCTGTCATCGCTTTCTGTTTCATCCACTCAGTTTTATAACCTTGTGAATTATTATCATATGTCTGTTTCTCAATAAGTGCTTTTTTTGCTAACTCTTCATTTCCAGCTTTTAATGCAAGTTTTGCTTTCTCTGTCCACTCTTTAGCTTTTCCCTCTTCTGCAAGATACTGTTTTTCCAAACGCTTCTCATCTGCAATTGCAACAGCTACCTGTTGTTTTGCTTTAACAAGTTGATCCTGCATATCCATAATAGTTTGGTTTAAAACTTTTTGTGGATCCTCCATTTTATCAATCGCAGCATTCACATTTGATTTAAAAACACGTGAAATTCTTGACCATATACCCATAAATGCCTCCTATTTGAAAAATTTCTCTTTGAATAAAGGGTAGTGTTCCATAATAGCAAGTGCTAATGCACTTACAGATCCTTCAAACTCATTATAATCTAAATTTTCCGCCTCAAGGGTATCTACAATAACAACTGAATTTCCCTCGAGTGCATAGGCACCATGAGTCATTTCGAATGCATTTAACTCAAGCATAAAACGATATAACTCCTCTTTGTTCCCCTCTGGAAGGTCAAATAGTTTAACTCTGAAGATTACAAGTGGTTCAGATAAGAAAACAACAATATCATCAATGTTATCGAACTCATCATTGATTTTCCACATACTTTCGCCTATTTTTTCATAAGGCTCTCCCAACTGTAACAAGTAATTTTCAAGAGTTTCCGCTGTTGCCATATCTCCTCCTAATGATTCACCAATAAAAATATAGAATCATTTTTTTATACATTTGTCAAGAAATTTTGAAATTATTAAGATAAAAAAAATAATATCTTGACAAAAAATATCTTGCGGTTACAATCAATTAATTTATTGATGGAGTTTTTTCATGATTAGTTTAATAAAAAAAACTGTTTTAAGCAGTTTTTTATTTTTTCTTATAACTATATCTTTTGGGGGATGTTCAGATAGCTCTAATAATCAGGATGAGAAATGTGCTGGAGTTGTTTGTAAAGAGAGTGAGGAGTGTATTAATGATGTTTGTGTTGATATAGTTAATAATCATTGTTCTCTTGAGAATTTGGATGGTGATTGTGAAGATGGTTTTATATGTGAAAATGGTATTTGTGTTGAAGAAAGTAGTAATCCTTGTGAGCCAAATCCATGTGGTGAGCTAAATAAAACTGTTTGTAGTGTTAGCGGAAATAGTTTTATTTGTGGTTGTGATAGTGGTTATATTGATGATAATGGTATTTGTAAACAGGAGGAGTGTTCTGGAAATGGAGAGTTAAATGGTGAAAATATATGTGTTTGTAGTGGTGTTTTTAGTGGAGAGAACTGTTCAAGTTGGGAGATAAGATGGGGAGCTCGATCTGAAAGTAGTGCTCTAAAAAGTAAATTAGATTCAACAGAGAGCTATATATATACAATAGGTTATTATGGGAATAGCTCTGGTACATATACTCCAACATTAACAAAACACTCTATAAATGGAGATAAAATCTGGGAAAAATCTTGGGGAAATCAAGAGATTTATCAAATGCCTGTAGCTCTAAGTTTTGGGAAAAATGGTGAGATTTATATCGCAGGAGAGAGTGGAAATGAGACATACTCTGTTTTTGTTACAAAATTTAGTTCAGATGGCGTTGAGGGTTGGACAAAAACATGGTCATCAGAGTATGGTGTTTTTGTTTGGGATATAGCATCCGATACAAATGGTGAATTTTATGTTACTGGAACAACTTTTTCATCAATGAAAACAGGCTTAACACTTAAGGGTGATAGTGATATTTTTGTTATAAAGGGAAAAGATAGTGGTTCAAAATGTGATGAGGTTTGGTTAGTTCAGCCTGGAACAGATAAAATGGATTCTGGCAAAAAAATAGTTATAAAAGATGATATAATATATCTACTTGCAGAGTTAGATGGGGATACATCAATTGATGAGAATATTGGTGCAATTATGTTTAAATTTGCTATATTACAACTAAACTACTCTGGAGATATATTAAAAGAGAGTATTTTTTTAGAGGATGTTGTTGATGGATACCTAAGCTCTTTTATTTTTGATGTAGATAGTAATATATATGTTACTGGTGATGCTAAAAAGGGGTTTGATGGATTAGAAAATAGTGGTGATTCAGATATTTTTCTTTTGAAACTAAATTCAACATTTGAAAAAATTTGGAGTAAGATATTAGGTTCTGAAGAGTATGATACAGCAAATGATTTATCATTAACATCTGATGGATATATTTATGTGGTATCTCATACATATGGATCAATTGGTGAGGATTTAAATAAAGGAGAATCAGACATTTTGATAAGCAAATGGAGTTTTGATGGAGAACTTCTAGTAACTAAAATGATAGGGGATGATAATATTGAGTCTGGTGAAGCTGCATTAAACCTTCAAGTTGATTCTAAAAATAATCTATTTATAACTGGAGTTGCTGAGAGTATTTATCAAGATGATGCTTCAGTAAAAAGTAAGGCTTTATTGAAAAAAATCTCATTTGAAGATAGATTCTAATTATCATCTCTATGTTCATTATAGATTCTATCAAAATCTTTATTATACTCTAAAAAGAAATTCCATAAAAATGAACCAAAACGATCTATACCTTTCTTCCCTGTTCTATCATCAACAGCAAGAATCTCAACAACCTGTTCATGTGTCATTGCGTTTTTATAGGAGCGTTTACTTCTTAAAGCATCATACATATCTGCAATAGATACAATCAGTGCTGCAATTGGAATCTCCTCACCCACTAATGGTCTAAAATCACCATTAATAGACATTGCTGGATATCCATCACCATCAAAACTTTGATGATGATGAAGAGCAATCTCTTTTGCCATTTTAAACTCATACTCTGTTTCATCTGCAAATTTAGATATAATATCTGCTCCATAAATAGTATGATTTTGCATCTCTAATCTCTGTTCAGGTGTATATTTTCCAGGATATTTTATAAGAGATTGAATTGCAACTTTTCCTATATCATGAAGAGCTGCAACCATACCAATTGTTTGAACAAATTTATCATCTAATCCCATTTTCTCTGCAATGAATTTTGAATACTCATTTACACGAAGAACATGACGTCCAGTTGTTTCATCACTATACTCTGATGCAGCACATAATCCAACAATTATTTGACTTAATTTTTGCTCATATATTTTCTGTTTCTCTAACTCATATTCAATTAATTTAAGGGCATTAACCTCTTGAATATCTATATAATTTCTACTATAACCAATAGGTTCTCCATCCTCATTTTTTAATGTGTCAATTGTTAATAAAGTTACTATCTCATCATTATTTGCTTTTTTAATTAATACCTCACCTGTCCAGAATGCAATATTTGAATTACTTAGATCACTTTTTTGTTTTTCATAAATATCTTTATTATTTTTATCACTTTCAATAATATTTGATTTTTTTCCTAATAAAAACTCTCTTGAGTATCCAAAAAAATCAAGAAAAGTGTTATTTACAAATGATATCTCATTATCTAAGTCAGTAATTAATATTCCATGTTTACTTTGAATAAATATATTTGAAAAGAGATCTCGCTCATTTGCTATTTTTTTCCATTTTTTCTCTGATTCCTCTATTTGAATTACAGCATTTCGAAGTGTTAAATGGGTTGCAACTCTTGCTAAAAGCTCTTTTGGATAGAATGGCTTCTGTATATAATCAACACCTCCTGCTTGAAATCCCTCAACAATGTCATCAGTATCTCTTTTACCAGATATAAAAATTATAGGGATATCTTTTGCTTGAGGAAAAGTTTTGATTGTTCTACATGTTGTAAAACCATCCAATCCAGGCATCATAATATCCAAAAGAATTAAATCTGGATTCTCTTCAACAACAAGTTTTATTGCATCCTGTCCATTATTTGTTGTGATTATATTATATCCATCTTTTTGCAATATTTTTGTAAGAATGAGAAGGTTTACCTCTATATCATCTACAATTAATATTTTGCTTTTTGATATCTCAAAAGTATGCACAATAATCCCTTCCATAATTAATAATTTTAATTCTAAGTTATTTTTTTTTCAAAATCAATTAATTTCGCAATTTAAAATGTTTATTAACTATTTTTCTATTGTATCAATAATAAATATATTTTGAACTTAGTAAAAATAGCAATTTCCACTCTTTTAATAAAAATTCAAATATATATCAGTTTTTCTAAAAATTTAAAATCTTCTCTTGTTTCTATTTTAGAAAAAAGTTATTAATCATAACGATGATTTTATAGAATCAAATCATAAATAATATGATTTGATTAATAATCTATAGTATAAAAATATTAAAACTAAATACTAAAGATTTAAAAATCAACTCTCTATAAAATATATCTCGGAACTATATCTCTATTACTATAGAGTTTTTATTAAAAAAAAAATAGTTTTTATGCAATATTTTCAAATTTTATAGGATTTTTATGTTTTCAATTAAAGAGGTTTTTAAAATTGGCTATGGTCCATCAAGTAGTCATACAATTGCTCCATTCAGAGCTGCAGAGATTTTTTATAAGAAAAATAGAGATATTAAAAAATTTAAAGTATCTCTATTTGGTAGTCTTGCAGCAACAGGAATAGGACATGGAACACTTTATGCCATTCAAAATGGAATGCCTAATGCAGATATCTCATTCAATGTTTATCCTGATAAATTTTTACCAAAACATCCAAATGGAATGATATTTGAGGCAATAGACTCAACAGAAAATATTATTGATAAATGGGAGGTTTATAGTGTTGGTGGAGGAGAGTTACAGGATTTTGGGGTAATTATTCCTGAAAAAAAAGAGATCTATCCGCATCAATATCTATCAGAGATTCTTCAATACTGTTTTTCAGAAGGAATCACTTTGTGGGAATATGTTGAAAAATATGAGGATTCAACAATCTGGTCTTATTTAGATAGTATTTGGAAAACAATGAAAGAGTCTATAAGAGCTGGTTTAGAAAATGAGGGAGTCTTACCAGGACCACTAAAAATTGGACGAAAAGCCTCCTCATATATTGCTAAATCAAAAAATTCAAGAGGATTAATAGGTGAGATGGGAACTCTTTTCTCTTATGCTTTAGCTGTTTCTGAAGAGAATGCTGCAGGAAGAAAGGTTGTTACTTCTCCAACATGTGGTTCTTCTGGTGTATTACCTGCAATACTATATTTTTTGGATGTAGATCAAAAAGTAACAACAACAAAAATTGTTCGAGGATTGGCAACAGCAGGACTTATTGGAAATATAATAAAAACAAATGCCTCTATTTCTGGGGCAGAGGTTGGATGTCAAGGAGAGATTGGTTCTGCTTGTTCTATGGCATCTGCTGCTTGTGCTCAAATAATGGGTGGGACTCCATTTCAAATAGAGTATGCAGCAGAGATGGGATTAGAGCATCATTTAGGATTAACATGTGATCCAATTTATGGTTATGTTCAGATTCCATGTATCGAAAGAAATGCAATTGCAGCTTCAAAATCACTTGATTGTGCAGTTTATGCACTTTTTTCTGATGGGAAGCATAAAATTCCCTTTGACATGGCAGTTAAAACAATGGGAGAAACTGGAAAGGATTTACAAAGCTCTTATAAAGAGACTGGCTGGGGTGGACTTGCTAGATATTTTAGAGAGAGTAATGATAACTCTTAATATTTTTTTAAACTATAGATTTAGTTTTTTTATTATTCTCTTTTTCATAGAGCTGTTTTTATTTTACTCATAAATTACTAATTTAAAATAGTCTATATCTCTATTTTTTTTATTTCTGATATTATTCCAAATATCATTGAAGATTTATAGAAATCATGTTATAACATTTCAGTTTATTTGTGGTGAGGTTTTTAAATGAACACTTTAGATGCTATTTTTACAAGAAGGAGTATAAGACATTTTTCAGATAAGAGAGTCTCTTCTTCAGACATAGAGACTATTTTGAAAGCTGCAATGTATGCTCCATCTGCAGGGAATCAAAGACCATGGCATTTTATAGTTATAACAGACCAAGATATTTTAAGCGAAATTCCAACAATACATCCATATGCTCAAATGGTAAGAGAGTCTGCATTCTCTATTCTTGTATGTGGAGATCTATCTCTACAATCTCATGATGGTTACTGGATGCTTGATTGTGCTGCTTCTGTTCAAAATCTTCTTCTTGCTGCTCATGAACTAGGACTTGGTGCTGTTTGGACAGGTGTTTATCCACGAGAAAATAGAATCGATGGAATTCGTTCTTTAATAGAGCTTCCAGAAAACATTATTCCTTTCGCATTAGTTCCAATTGGATATCCAGCAGAAACAAAAGAGGTCCCAAATAGATTTGAGGAGTCAAGAGTTCATTTTAACTCTTGGAACAATAAAACTATTTCAGAATAGACAGAAATAGTATTTACATTTATGCTTTTATACCATTTTTTCCATTTCGTTTAACATAATACATATTCTCATCAGCTCTACTGATAACATCTAATGCGTTTTCTCCATCATCAGGAAATGTTGCAATACCAAAACTTGCAGTTAGGTTAAATTTAGTCATCATATCTGCTGTTGTGAAAACATGATTCTCTATAAGATGTTTTAATCTATATGAGACAACAAATGCCTGCTCTTTTGTTGTTTTTTTTAATAAAACAACAAACTCATCACCTCCATATCTTGTAACACAATCATATTGACGCAAATCACCTCTTAAAATTTGGCTTACATCAATAATAACTTTTGTTCCTGTAAGATGACCATATGTATCATTTATATCTTTAAAATAGTCTAAATCAATAAAAACAACAGAGAAGGGGGTTTGATATCTTGTTGATAAATCGGCCTCCTGTTTTAGAATATTTAGAAACTCTTTATAATTATAAAGACCTGTTAAATAGTCCTGTTTATTAATCTCTAAAATTCTATGATGTTCAAGAGCATTCCAAAGTGCAATTGAGAAAAAATCAAGATATATTTTATCTATGTTAACTATTTTTTCAGAACTCTGAGAGTCATAAAAAGATAAAAGTATTCCAATAATAGCATTTTTTGAAAAAATATGCTCTTTATGAATTGAATATTTATCATTTTTAAGAAAATCAATCTCCATAGAATCTAATTGTATACTCTGGTTTTCTATATTTTTTGAGGTGTTTATATCTAAACTATCTGTAACTTCACCTCTATTATACATCTCTTTTTTATCAAAAAACATGATAGGATTTGTGATTTCTGAATCAAAATCTTTTAAACTATTTTCTCTTAAATCCAAACTTGGAAAAGATTTTAGAATATAATCTTTTATTAAGTTATTTATATTTTGTGTTGTCTCTTTTAAAAGAAGATTTGAACATATCTCTTCTGATATAAATTCTCGTACATAGAAATCATTTTTTCCATAATATAATCTATGAAGTAAAAGTGATTTTTCTTCATCAATTATGAGAATTAAAGCACATTTGATATTATAATTTTTTTTTAAAAACTCATAATTAGATTTTACTAAATCATCAACATTTAATGTTGATAATATTTTTTTTGATTCATCAAAAATAAGTTGTTCTGTTATAAGACTACTATTTTCACTCATAAATCATCCAACAATCTATTTTATTATCTAAAAAACAATTTTTACTATAGAGATCTACAAATATTTTTAAATAGAAAAAATAACTCTATTCCTTCCATCTCTTTTAGCTTTGTAAAGTTTTTGATCTGTCTTTTCTAATAGCTCAGATACACTATTAGCTTCATAAAAATATGAAACACCAATACTTATTGTACAATTAAGCTCAAGCTCACCCTTTTTAAATATTGTTGACTCAACTTTTTTCAAAATTCTCTGAAAAATAGAGTCAACATGTTCAGGAAAAACCTTTGCCATTAATATTAAAAACTCCTCTCCACCATATCTAACAATAAGATCATCTCCCCGTAACATCCCCTTTATTAAGGATGTTAACTCTTTTAATACAAAATCACCCATTTGATGACCATAGGTGTCATTTATTTTTTTAAAAAAGTCTATATCTAACAAAGCAGCAACAAAATTCTCATTTTTGCCAAACCAAAAATACTCCTCAAAAGAGTCCTCTAACCATTTCCTATTTTTAGTACCTGTTAAACCATCAAGATATATCTCCTCTGTTGCCTTATTAAGCCTTTTTTCCAAAAACTCAATTCTTTGTTGAGCCTCTTTTAATGAATCGGTTATTTTTTGAGAAAACTCAAATATTCCATCCTGAAAATTATCCATAGTATCTAATAGCTCTTTTTTTAAAGCTTTTAAATCATTTATGGAGCTACTATTTAACAGATTACTTCTTATTGTCTCTAATTTTGATTGATATTGGTTTCCATAAAAGGGTATTTTAGAAAGAGTCTCTATTGTATCTGTTGCAATTTCAGATAATGCTCTATTTTTTTCTTTAAGTTGCTCTATTTCAGAAAGATAGGTTTCAAATCCAGTAATATAGTCAGATAAAGCCTCATCAAATTTTTTTTGTAAATCTAACACTCTATTTAATGATTCAAAATTTTCTCTCTTATCTTTTTCAGAGATAATATTATTAAAAAAAGTAGTAGATTTTAAAAGTTCCAAAGATGTTTTTTCAAGATAGTTATAATTTTTTTTATCAAAATAAAAAAAAGATATTTTTTTCCAAATAGATAGCATCAATAATCTATTATACTCAAAAATTGAGTTATAATCAGATATGTTTTGTATAGAAAAATTTTTGTATTTATCAGAGTTTAAGTTTTCAATTTTATTAAAATCCTCATTAGAAATAGTTTTTTTTTGAAAAGGATTTAGATTCTCATTTGAAATCGTTTGGCTTAATTGAATTGATGAGGCTATTTTTTTTTGAAGTTCACTACTACTTATTAAAATATTTCGATAATCTTCAAATGTCTGACTTTTTTTTAAATCTATTGCTAAAGATTTAATCTCATCCTTTATTAAGTTATCAGATGTATATGTTTTATGAAGAATATCTAAAAAAAGGATTGATATAGTGTGAATGATTTTAATTATTGGCTGTTCCAAAATTTTTCCCACAAATATTTAGAAAGAGACATCTGTTGTTGTTGTTGAATCAATTACAACAGTTTTGCATTTAGATGTTAGTTTTGTTCCATTTGAGTCATAGATCTCTAAAAGCATTCTATAATCTCCATCATAAATATCTTTAATTCTGGCAGTTATTGTTGTATCTGTAGTTGATATTTTCTGAAAAGAGATATATATTGGATCTAATAGTAGCTCTTCAGATTTTAAAGAGTCTGTAAGCTCATCACAAGCAACATTTAAATCATTCTGATCTTTTGTTTGAATAAGATAAAAAATTGCTCTATCCTGTCCTTCAATAATAGGGATTTGTATAGAATCAACTTTTACACTACCATTTAATAAAACAAACTCTTTATTTTCAGAATACTCTTCACAAGCCATTAGAGTAGTTATTAATAATAAAAAAAACATAAGATTTTTCATAAAAAACTCCCTTAAATATAGTTAATCTATGGAAGAGTAACACTAAATGATAAATTTCTTTTTGAAGACTCTGTCTCTTCTGGAGAGAGAAGAAAATATGTTCCTACTCCAGCACCAACAACACCAACAACAATTGTCCAAAACCACCACTTCGTAAAAACAGAATCTGATGAAGTGCTTGTATTTGAAATAGGATTTTCCCCTTTGGAGATCTCTTTTTGAGCCGAAACTGATAGAAGTACTGGACTTTCTGGATTTGGGTAAGAGGCAATTAAATTACCCTGAAAATCTGTTACACCAATATAATACTCAATAACAAATCCACCTGTTTTAGGAGCATCTTGAGGCATAGGTAAAATCCCCTCAAAAGTATCACCATTTAAAGGAGTTAAATCTGATTTTAAATACTTTGAGTAACCAAGCATTCTATAATAGATTCTTGCATCTCTGGACTCATTTATATTTGATATTATTGCACTTATAACAAATCTTTCATTAAATGAAGTGGATGTTACAGGTGTGAACATTATTTGAGGTGGATCTAATTGAACAGTTAATGATTCAGTAAATCTTTTTTTAACATTTTGAAAAAAATCAAGAATTTTAGGTGATTCATATTGATCTAATTCAAAACTATTATCCTGAAGAAGAATTTTTAGAAATGCATTTTTTGCTTCAGTTTCTCTATTAAGTGTTATAAATATTTTAGCACGAAGTAGATATATTGCTTGTAAAGTCTCCTCATTGTTTTCAACTTTATTAAGAGCATCATCAAGTTTTTTAAGAGCATCATCAAACTGAACCATATCAAAAAATATTTGTGCCTCATCATAATATTTGTTTCCAAATATGAATATTGGTTGAAAAAAAGAGAAAATTATTAATAATATAAAAAAAGTTCTCACATATCCTCCTGCTTAACCAGATATTTGATTCTATCAAATATCTAAATCTAAATCAAATAAATAAGGTAATTCTTTTTTAAAATGATTTAAAATAGGTATTACAATCTCTCTCATTTGAGGGTGAGCTGTTTTAACTGCTCTTAATCTAAAAAAATTTCTCCAACTTCTAATATTCATTGTCACAACAATCTCTGTTTTTAGTGAATTTGGAAGTATTGCTCTTGCCTCTTGAGGAGTAGCACCTAATTCAATCAAGTTTAAATAACTATTTTCAATATACTCCGTTGTTTTTAGCCAAATTTGATATTTATCTGAATCAATACTCCAAAAAAATGGCTTTATAAATGTTAACTCCTTACCAAATTTTCCTTTTGAGTAGTTACAATATCGTGTAGATTCTTGAGTATAGCTTGCGATTCTATGCCTTACTAATTCATGAGAAACACCCCTATCACAAACAACTCTAACTGTAATATAAAAATGTTCTAAAACAGACTCATGCTCTAATGAGACTATTTTTTTTATAAATCCCTCTGCAGATTCATCTGTTATTAAATTTTCACTTTTATACGCAGTTCTTCCTGCTTTTTCTATTAATTTATAGATATAACCCTTATCAATAGGAGTCTCTACCTCAAAATATGGCTCAATAACTCTCATAAAAACCTCCATTTTCTTTATGATAGATATTTTAAGCATAAATTCAAGATTTTTATTTAAAAATATAAGCATAAAGGTTTATATTT
>JAFGXH010000108.1 GCA_016936735.1 bacterium | reverse complement strand
AGTGCACTGCGATGAAAAAAACTGAAAAGTTGCTTAACTTTTGAGAAAAAACATGAAAAAAACTAAAATGAACAGTGTACTTTAGTACAATGCGATGAAAAAAAACGAAAAGTTGCTTAACTTTTGAAAAAAAACGTTGAATTTATAACAAGAATCGTATATTTAAGTATACTTAGAGAAAAAAATATAACATTTACATGTAATTTGATATATTAATAGAAAAAAAATATTAAAAATATCTCTCTATTATGATATAATACAGAGTTTTTTATTTGAGGATTTATGAATCATAATATTCCGCTTATAGATTTGTCTCATATAAATGATATTGTTATAAAAAATCTTGATTTTAAGGGATTTTTACAAAAAAATAGCTTTATAATGGGTGAGGAGGTAGATAAATTTGAAAAAAATATGAAAAATTATCTACAAGAGCCATATTTTTTATCTGTTTCGAGTGGAACTGATGCTTTATATCTTATTTTAAACTCTCTAAATGCGAAAAAAGGTGATGAAGTTATAACAACCGCTTTAACTTTTATTGCAACATCAGAGGCAATTGTAAAAAATGGTTTAAATCCTGTTTTTTGTGATATTGATGATAATTTTTTAATGAATGTTGAGCTTGTTGAGAGATGTATAACAGATACAACAGTTGCAATTCTGAATGTTGATCTTTTTGGAATCCCAAATAACCTAAAAAAACTAAAAGAGATATCGGATAAATATGATTTAGTTCTAATAAATGACTCTGCACAATCTTTTGGAGCAAAAATAGATGGAGAGTTGACAACAAAATATGCAGATTTCTCAGCATTCTCTTTTTTTCCAACAAAAAACATTGGAGGATTTGGAGATGGTGGGGGAGTTTCGCTAAAAAATAGTGAAAACTTCAAAAAAATTGAGTCTTTAAGAGTTCATGGTAAAAATTTTAGCGATTATAATCTAATTGGAGGAAACTATCGGCTTGATAGTTTTCAAGCCTTTGTTTTAAACTATAAAATCTCTTTTTTTGAGGGGGTTTGGAGTTTTAAACGGAGTCTTACAGATAAATATCTTAAATTTTTTCAAACTATTGATAAAAATATTATATCAACACCAGATATATCTGAAAAAATCGATGATTTATCACTATCTTTGTTTTCAATTAGAGTAAAAAATGGAAAACGTGAGCAATTTCAAAAATATCTGAATAATCTTGGAATAGAATCAAGAGTATATTATGAAAAACCGCTATATAGTTACTCTATTTTTGATAAATTTCATAAAAATCTTGAGAATTCTGAAAAAATATGCTCTGAAATAGTCTCAATTCCATTTTTTTATGGAATAACAGAGAGTCAAATTAGTTATCTTTTTCAATCTATAACAAAATTTGTAAATGAACAGTGATTTTTAGTTTATTAAACTGTTTTTATAGTTACAAAATATCAAATAACGAAAGAACACTATTGATTTTTATTAATCTCTTTGATATAATCGCCGACTGTTTAAAACTAAATTGTTTTTAAACAGATAAAAAGAGTAGGGTAATCTGTTTTTTTTATGCGAGAGTGGTGAAATTGGTAGACACGCTAGATTCAGGTTCTAGTGTCCCTAGGATGTAGGGGTTCGAGTCCCCTCTCTCGCACTTTTTTTTACTTTTATTTTTCATTTGTGATTACTTTTCAATAAAAAATCGTTGTAAAATCTATATGTAATCACTACTATTAGGAGAGAATCTTATGTTTGAAGTTGTAAAAGAGATTTCAATATCATCCACTCATAGAATTCGTGAGCATAAAGGTGGATGTGAAAATATACATGGCCATAACTGGAAAATTCGTGTTTATGTTAAAGCTGAACAGCTTGATGAACTTGGAATGGTTGTTGATTTTAAAGTTTTAAAAAACAAAATGAATCAAATAATCATGCCATTAGACCATACAGATATAAATGAGCATCCATATTTTCAAGATAATAATCCAACATCTGAAAATCTTGCAAAATATATATTTGATGAGCTTTCAAAAGAGATAAATGATTCAAGAGTATCTGTTTCAAAAGTTGTTGTGTTCGAAACAGACACATCAAGAGCAATCTATTCAATATAAATTATATTAATCACTATTAAAATAAAAAAAATCTACATCTCTACTATAATACAATTTTTATTTTGAATTTTTTTTATCTCTAGTTGTCAAAAAAAACATATATTTTAAATTGATAAAATTTAAAATGTTAGTTATAATAGAGTAGGATTTTAACGAGGGAGATATGAAAATATTTAGTTATTTACTTTTAACAATTTGCACAACATCACTATTTGCTTCTGTTTCACTCCATAATGCAGATGGAACAAAATATGATCTTTATGTTGACCATGGAAGTTCAGCTGTTCATACATCTATCAATGGGAATACAACCACATCAATCTGTAGTAAAGATTGTAAAATCAAATTAAAATCGAATGGAGCCTCAATTGAAGCCAAAGATGGTGATAAAATTGAGATAAAAGATGGTGCATTATCTAAAAAATAGTATTTATTCAGAAAAAATCGGTGAATAACCCAAAAACAACAACGATATTTCGGTGAAAAATGGTTGTTATTATCAGTTTTTGTGTCTTTTTATACGAAAAAAATATAGATTTATTGAAAAAATCTGTTTTTTATTAAAAAATTATGGTTTTTTATACTAAAAAAATCTTTTTTT
>JAFGXH010000107.1 GCA_016936735.1 bacterium | reverse complement strand
CTTACATGTGCTATATTGACCCTTACATTTGCATTATTCACACTTACATGTGCATTATTCAACTGCTGTAATGATTTTAAATTAGAATGATTTTATATTTTTTATATTAAAACTCTTCAGTTACTAATTTTAGAACAATTGGTAAATCTGCGGGAGCCCAATCAAGGGTTGTAAGATAGTTTTTTTCAAGCCAAACAGAGTTAATATGCTCTGTTAATTCTGGTTCTGCACTATATGTTTTGCAAATAAATGAGTGCATGATAATTTTAAAATCTGGATAGCTATGTTCAACTGTGATATATTTTTTCAGAATCTCAATATCGATTTTAAGCTCCTCTTGAATCTCTCTTTTCAAAGCCTCCTCTTGAGTCTCCCCAATCTCAATTTTTCCACCAGGAAACTCATATTTAAAAGAGACATAATCAACTCTATTATAACCTCTTTGTGTGCAGAGTATTTTTCCATTTTTAATAATAACTGCTGCAACAACCTCAATAATTTTCATAAACACCCTTAACCCTATTTCAATTTAATCTGATACTCTCTTACTTTATCTTTATCACCCTTTTTAGATGCAATATCAAGAAGTTTTCTATATACTATTTTTTGATTGCAGATAAATTTCACACGAATCAGCTCAATCTCCTGTTTATTTATATCTAATTTGGTGATATATTTGAAAAATCTATTACACTCTTTTTTTTGTGTGGAGATTGGAAGCTTAAAATATAGTCTAATTGAGTTTTCTGAATTACTCTCCTCAAAACCTATATCAGCTAAAACAATTTTCTCATCTGGAGATGTATCAATATTTTTTAAAAGCTCTTTTATTTTATCATTGTAACCAAGTTTTCTATATAAAAACACAAGATGTTTTCTTGTGAATAGATTATTATTGCTTTTATATAGAGTCAAAAGTTTTTTTTCAGCTTTTTCTAAATCTTTAAGATTTGCAATTGCAACAGTATATAGATTATTAAATAACTCTTTATCAATATGGATTTTTTTATATTTTTCAACAAAATCAACTAATGATTCATATTTTTTTGCTTTATAAAGAAATCTAAAATATCCTGCAAACTGCTCTTTACTATCTGGATATGATATTTTATCAATATCCTCTCCCCATTTATCAATAATTTTTCTATTAAGTAGTATTGGATGTGAATTTAAATCTCTATTTTTATCAATAGACTCTTTTATTAAAGATAAAATAATATTTTTATCATCATCCCAAATAGTTAATACAAGAATTTTTATATCCAATAGTATTGTGCTTTTTTTTATTTTTTCAAACTCACTTACTGTTTGATATAACAGAGATAAAAGAGGCTCCTGTTTTATCTTTTTTGATTTTAATTTATCAATAAAATAGGTATAAAAATAGAAATTTTTCCCCTCATATTTAAATAATTTTAACATCTCATGAATAGATTCATCTTTATTTAACTCAATTTTTGTTTTTGGATGAAGAGTATCAATATATGCCAGTTTAAGAGATTTAGAGGCACTCATATCATAAAAAAATAGATATCCAAAAATTAAAGATGTTAAAAATAGGGTTATAATTATAATAATCTGTTTAAAACTAACCCCTTTAAGATCTGTTTTAGAGATTTTTTCTCTCATCATTTGTCTCATAAAATTTTTCAAAATGAATAATTATTATATATGGAAGTGTTAATAAAAATCCAAAAAGGATAATAAAGGCTCCTAAATGTAATTGAAAATCTCCCAATGTCTGAATTAAAAACATAAGAAGAGATAATATTGCACTTTTGAAAAGTGATCGATAGCCCCCTTGAAGATTTTTATATCCACAACTCATCATTTTTATATAACTATATCCAGCCCAAATTAATATTATAAAACCAACTAAACCATACTCAACAATAAATTGAAACCACTCATTATGAAGGTGATGCATGTATATATAGTCATTTGATGAGAGAAATGAGTAGTATAGTGGAAATTGACCTCCACCAATTCCAAATATAGGATATTTTATGAATAGTTTAAAAGACTCAACTAAAGCCTCCCATCTTAATGGAATATCTGAAGATGACTCAATTGCAGATATATAATCTAACCCTGAATCTGTTCTAAATATTTTCTCATGAATTCCATAAATAGCCCCAATTAAAACAACTGCAAGAATAAAAATCTTTGCTAAACCAGATACTCTTCTACCCTCAAAAAAAAGATATAAAACAGTTGTAAACAAAAAGGATAATAGAGCTAATCTTCCATTTAAATATGCTAAATAACCAATTAATATAGTGATAAATATAGTTTTCAATATAAATATATCACCTTTATTTTTTTTATTTTTAATAAAAAAGTAAAAAAACAGTATTGGAAGTGGTGTTGAAAGCCAAGTTGCAACATGAATTGGATTAACAAATATTTTATATGGTGTAAAATTTAGTATTAGTGGAATAAGATATATTATAAAATAGTATATCTTAAGTGATAAAATATCTTTTTTAAAAGATACAATAAGCTTTATCCATAAAAATAGAGAGAAAATCATCACTATTTGAATAAATCCGACCCAAAAATCAAATTGATATTTTGGTAAATCTGGAATTTTATCAATAAAATAGTTCTCTTTCCAAAAACTCATAAAACTATTTAGTTGATTAGTATATTGAAATGGTCTAAAAAACTGAACAATTAATTGAATAAAAGAGTAAATAATAAGAGCTAACAGTGGTTTTTCTATTGATATTTTGGTATTTTTATATATATTTTGGGTATAATATTTTAAAATAATAAAACCATATAGAAAAAGTAGAATAGAGAAATCTAATAGATGATGATATGAATGAACCGAGCCATTAAATATAAATGTTATTAATATTGGGATTAATAAAATAAATGCTCTATTTTTTAACATTATTCCATAAAAAATATATTATGAAGTATATCATTTTTTTGGAATAAAAACAACCTCTAGCCCATTTTTTGAGTAAAAATCGGCATAATCTGCTGGTGGAGCCTGAACTTTTTTTATTTTATCTAAAAGAGATTTAACAGAGTTATTAAAGAGTGAATTTGGAGAGAGTTTTTTTGTCTCATATTTCGATATTGAACCATCTGAATTTATATAAAGTTGAATAACAACAACAAGATTTTTATCCTCAGAGTTATCAATTGGGGGCATTTTCCAAGCTGCTCTTAAATCATTTCCAACTCTTCTTCCATAAAGAGAGCCCTGAACAGTTTTTGATGGATCTACCTCATCTCCATCTGGGTCTCCATCTGGATGACCACCAGTTCCATTAGAGATGCTCTCCCCTTTTTTTGCAACTTGGTCACTTCTTTGATCTAGTTTTTGAGTAACTTTATTTGCTATATTTGAGAAATCTTTAAGATTTGCACTATTTTTATCCTCTTTTTTTGTCTCATTAAGTTTTTTACTTATATCATCAAGTTTTTTGTTTAAAGATATCTCATCTGTTTTCTCATTTTTAACTACAGCTTTTACCTCTTTTTGTGGTTCAACTTTTTTAACCTCTTCAACTTTTGCAACCCCTTTTTTCTCTTTTTCTGGTGCAGAGTTACTCATTTTATCTGGAAGAAATTTTGCCTGTTTTTTTCCACCACCAATATCACCCTTTTTTAATATTCTTGCCTCAACAAACTCAGCTCTTTTAACATGAGCTTTTGCATCCTCTGATGGAATAAGAATAATTAATAAAACAATATGAATGACAACTGTAAATGATGCTCCAAAATATATAGCCTTTTTCTCTGAATTACTACCAGATAACATTATAGTTGCTCCTGTTCTGTAATCAAACCAATTTTCGTTATACCAGCCTTTCTAATAACACTCATAACTTTTACAACATAACCATATGGAATTTGCTCATCAGCTTTTAAAAAAAGCTCTTTTTTATCCTGAAGAAGTTTATTTGTTTTCAGTTTCTCCTCAAGAGACTCAAAAGATACTTTTGTTTTACCAATATATATCTCTTTATTTTGTGAGATAGTTAATTCAAAATGAATCTCATTATCTTTTGCCAACACCTCTGATGTTGTTTTGGGAAGATTTATCTCCTCTCCCTGTTGAATCATTGGAGCTGTTACCATAAAAATAATAAGTAAAACAAGCATAACATCTACAAGAGGAGTTACATTAATATCTGAAAACCCCTTTTTACCATTTGATGAAAAAGCCATTTAAACCACCTTTAAAAAACTGGTTATAGTAATACCAATCATTAATAATTAAATCGCTAGTATTAAAATAAAAAATTTGTTATCTTTTCTGTGGATTAAAAACCACAGTTCATTTATTTTTTATAATGAATAGTGTATTTAAATACACTTTAAGTGTTATAATTTATAAAGACGCATAAAAATCTTAATAGTTTTATTTTTTATAAAATAAAACAGTGGTATCCTAACAAAATTATCTAATTTATTGCAAGATTTTTATTTAAGAGATTTTTGAGCCTTCACCAATCTCTGATTCAGGAGAGAGTAAAGTGAGTGAGTTTTTAGTTGATGCAGCAAGAATCATTCCTTCAGAACGAACACCTAATAGTTCAACAGGTTTAAGATTCACAATAACAGAAACCAATTTACCAACAAGTTTTTGAGAATCGGGATAGAACTTTGCAATTCCAGATACAATCTGTCTTATCTCTCCAACATCAACCATTAATTTATAAAGTTTATCTGAACCATCAACTTTTTCAACAGAAAGAATTTTTCCAACTCTTAAATCTAATTTTCCAAAATCATCAATAGTAATCTCTGGTTTAATATTTTTTAGTTTTTTTTGAGGTTTCTCAGCCTCTTTTCTTTTTTCAACCTCAACTTTTTGGAAAATTTTATAATCTCCATCAACAATTGAATCACTTGAGTAGAAAAATCTATTTTCAATATATGAAAAATCAACATCATCACTAATATTAAGAAGCTCTGAAACTCTTTTAGATGTTTTTGGTAAAACAGGTTTAATCATAACTGTAATAAATGCAATAGTATCAAGGAGAGTATACATTACCTCCTCTAAACGCTCTATATTTCCCTCTGAAGATAGTTTCCAAGGCTCATTTATCACTATATATTTATTTGCAGCAGAGATAACTCTCCATATATTTTTAACATACTCATGAAGCTCAAATGAGTCTATAAGTGTCTCTGAAACTCTGAAAACTTCATCTCTTAAATCTAAAATCTCATTATCACTCTCTGTTTTTGAAACTCTTTTTATAATTTTTCCATCAAAATATTTTTTTTGCATTGATAAAGCTCTTGATACAAGATTTCCTAAATCATTTGCTAAATCAGCATTTAATCTTTGCTCTAAATTCTCTATAGAGAAGTTTCCCTCTGTTTTAAAATTATTATCAGCAGTAAGATAGTATCTTAATGGTTCAGAGCCATATTTCTCAATAACCTCATCAGGAGTTATAAAATTTCCTCTTGAAGAGGACATTTTTTCACCCTGAAGATTTAAAAAACCATGAGCAAAAACATGTTTTGGTAAATCAATACCTAAACTCATAAGCATTGCTGGCCAGTATATTGTATGAAATCTTGAGATATCTTTTCCAATCACATGAGTTGTATTTACCCAATATTTCTCAAAGCTCTCTTTATTATCAAGATATCCTATTGATGTAAGATAGTTTATAAGTGCATCATACCAAACATAAATAACATGACCCTTTTCAAAAGGGATTGGAACACCCCAAGAGAAGTTGCTTCTTGAAACAGAGAAATCTCTTAGTCCTGTTCTTATAAATTGAAGCATCTCCTGTCTTCTTGATTCTGGTTGAAGGAATTGAGGATTCTCTTCATGAAGTTTTAAAAGAGCATCTTGATATTTTGTAAGTGCGAAAAAGTAGTTCTCCTCCTCTTCCCAATGGGTTTTTGTTTTATGAATAGGACAAACCTCTCCCTCTAAAAGCTCTTTCTCTGTATAAAATGTCTCACAAGAGTCACAATAGTAACCACCATAACTATTTTTATAGATATCCCCTTTTTCAAAGGCTTTTTGAATAAGTTGAGCAGCTACCTTCATATGATCTTCATCACTTGTTCTTATAAAACGATTATATGATATATCAAGCTGTTCAAAAACATTTTTTATATCAACAGCCATTTGATCACAATAATCTTTTGGTGTTAAATTAAGGCTTACAGCTTTTTTTTCAACATTTCTTGAGTGTTCATCCATACCTGTTGAGAAAAAAACATCATATCCTTTCATTCGTTTAAACCGTGCAATAATATCTGTAGATACAACTTCCCAAGCAAAACCAAGATGCATTCTTGAGTTAGGATATACAATGGCTGTTGTGATATAAAACGGTTTTTTACTCATACAAATCTCCTTTTTTGTACCTTTTTGCGTTATATTCCCCTTTTTTGAAGCCTCCATCTCTATCTTTAGATGGATATCTTCGTGGTTTTCTCATATTTTGAGTCTCTTCACTATTTTGATTATCATTTTGCGTTTCAGATATATTGTTGCTGTTTGTATCTGAATTCTCTTCCTGATTCTCCACATTAGAAGCACAACAGGTTGAACACTTATCTTTACAACTCACTCCCTCTTCAAAACGGAGACAACACATAAATCTTCCACAAATTCCAATCAGTTTCTCATTAGAAACTCCAAAACTATTCTCTCTTGCATCCTCAAGTGATATTGTTTGAAAATCTCCAATAAAAGAGAAACAACAGACCTCTCTTCCACAAATTCCAATACCACCAAGCATTTGAGCCTCATCACGAACCCCTATTTGACGCATCTCTATTCTTGACCTGAATTTAGCTGCTAAATCTTTTACAAGAGCTCTAAAGTCAACTCTTCCCTCTGCAGTAAAATAGAATATAATTTTGCTAGAGTGAAGCATAAAATGAACTCTAACAATTTTCATTTTCATCTCTCTCTCTTCTATTTTCTCAACACAGAAATTCATTGCCTCCCGTTCTAAATCTGGTGCAATCTCTTCAAATGCAATATCCTCATCATTAGCCACTCTTATAATTTCAGGATATTCTCCTATTTGATCATCCTCAAAATGTGCTCTAACAAAACCAACTGTAACTCCTCTGCTATTCTCTATTACAACAGGAATATCTCTATTAAGTGGCTCTTGTGATTGATATTTATGTAATTTTGGTGAATTTCTAAAAACAACTCCAACTATATATCTCATAACTCCTCTGTATAACAAAACAAACAACACAATATTTAAGTTTACAGATATTCAATATTTTATCAAAAAAAATCTATATTTTTATATAAAATTGCTTTAATATTTTAAAATTATCTATATTTTTAAGAGAACTCTAATAAAAAATCTATAAAAAAAGAGTTTAATGATGTCTCTGTATTAACATTAGACTGAATATCTAATGTTAATTTGCTTAACCTATTTTCCCATTTAAGAAATATCTCAGGTTTTACTTTTGAACCAATTCGCTCAATATCACTAAAAAAATCTATATTTATCAGATAATCTTGCTGTTTTAATCCTATTGAATAGAGATAGGAATCTCTTAAAAATGTTTTTAAAGAGTCTAAAAGAACCCCAATAATATAGAATTTATCACCTTTTAACTCTGAAACAATTTTTTCAACCCTAGCTATCACTTTTGGAAATTTAAAATCAGATATAACAATTAAATCATTAAAAAGTTCCCATCTTCTTTCAAGAATATTTAATTCAAGCCACTCTTTTGCTCTTGTCATTGAACCTTGTGAAAGCTTTGAAACAAGAAGTAGTTTATCACTATCCTCATCAGAGTAGTTTTCTATTAAATGGGAATATATAATATCCTCCCTTAGTGGGTTGAAAAGAACTGTTTGACATCTTGATGTAATTGTTTTAGGTATTGATTCCTCATTAGAGGCTGTTAATATAAATATTGTTCCCTCTGGAGGCTCCTCGAGTGTTTTTAAAAGGGCATTAAAACTAGAATTATTCATCTGTTCTATATCCTCAATAAAAACAATTTTCTCTTTACCCTCAAATTTTTTGTATGATATCTTCTCTTCAATCTCTCGTATTTGATCTATTTTAATAACATCTTTAGATGATTCAGGTTTAATATGAATCAGATCTAAAAAACTATTACTCTCTATTTTTTTGCAAATTACACACTGATTACATGGATTTGTATCTGTTGTAACTGAAATGCAGTTTATAAGTTTAATAAAGTTTTTTGCAACTAAAGATTTGCCCACTCCAGGAGGACCTAAAAAAAGATAGGCATGAGTTATAACACTGTTTCTGTATGCCCGTTTAAGAAGAGTAATTGCCCGATCTTGGCCTTTGATATCACGAAATAGCTTCATCAAGCTCTGCGAAAATAGTGAAAATATAAACTACTATAGATAAAGTGGAGGCGGCGGGAATCGAACCCGCGTCCGAAGAACACCCAATATCCCCAGTTACATGTTTTCCAACCTACAAATAAGAGTAGTCTGAACCGATTGGCGGGTTGTTCCTACTCTCAGCCACTCTAGTTTTAAGATTTTTTTCGAGTGCTCCCATAAAAATCCGAGCCTGTAAAGGACACGCCCCCGCTACCACCCACAGGCAGAATGATAGGAAGACGGCAGCCTATAATTAGGCTGCTAAAGCAAAATTTTCTTCGCCGTTTATTATTTTTTTACACCGTTTTAGGAGCTGGTGTGACATCCACATGCCAAAAATACCAAGTCCATCCCCCGTCGAAACCTGAACGCCCCCAGATTTCTAGAATGACCTTCACAAAATATACACTTTATTTGGATGGTTGTCAATAGGTTTATAAAATAATATATTGAATTTAATCTATTTCTATATTATTTTTATATTTTTTTACAAAAAAGAGACTTTTATTTTTTATAAGCATTTTTTCTACCTTTAGGAGGATTAAAATATATGGAGTTTCTGTTTTTAGTTCTATTTTCACTTCTGCCAAATAGTGAAAATTATAATATGGTTATTTCAGAGAATCGATTACCTCAAACTATTTTTGAATCAAATCGCTCTGTAAAAGTTATAACTTCAAAAGAGATTCAGGAGTCTGGAATAGGCTCATTACAGGCTATTTTAGAACAGATTGGGGCTATTTATATATCAAAAAGAGGAAGTGGTTTTCAGGGAGATATATCAATAAGAGGTGGAAATTTTGAACAGATTTTAATTTTTATTGATGGTATGAGATGGAGCTCTCCTCAAACAGGACATCATCTTTTAGATATCCCAGTTCCAGTTTCATCAATTGAAAAAATAGAGATTATAAAAGGGCATACATCATCACAATATGGTGCAAATGGAATTAATGGTGTTATTCATATAAAAACAAAAAGAGGTTACTCCAATGCTGGTAGCTTTTTAGTTTCAGCTGGTGATTATAATTTTTTTGAGGGTGGAGTATCTGCTGATAAATATTTGGGTTTTGGTGGTCTACATGGAGCAGTTTTTAACACAAAAACAGATGGTTATATTGAGAGTACTGAGGGGGATAAAAAACAGTTTTTTACAAGAGGATTTATAAAACATGGAGAAGGGGAGAGTTCAATCTCTTTTGGTTATGAAAAAAAAGAGTTTGGCTTAAATAATTACTACTCTCAGTTTTTTCCTAATGAGTGGGAACAGACAGAGACAATGTTTTTAAACTACTCTTTTAATTTGAATATATCAAAAATATCTCTAAAAAGTAATCTATATTATAATAAAAGAGATGACTATTTTATTCTTAATAAAAAAGATAAAGATTTTTATCAAAATAGACACAAACTATCTCTATTTGGTGGTTTTTTTCAAGGAATATTAAAAACCAAATTAGGAGAGACTCATTTAGGATTTGAAAGCTCTTTTGAAAAAATAGATAGTGAAACATTAGGAGACCACTCAAGAGTTCAAATTGCACTATTAGGGGGTCATAAATTTATATATGATAGATTTGATTTCAGTGGAGATATATATCTTCATAAATTATCAGATGATATAACATTTGCAACTGATTTAAGTGCTGGTTACTATATTTTTGAAAAATTAAAACTATATCTATCTTTTGGAAAATCATTTAGAGTTCCAACCTATACTGAATATTACTATAAATCTCCAACAAATAGGGGTAACTCTAATTTAAAACCAGAGGAGGCTATCTCATTTGAAACAGGTTTATTATGGGTTAAAAAAAGATTTCAAATCTCATCAAATATATTTTATCAATCAGGGAGTAATTTTATCGATTGGTATTTTAATGATGATAAAGTCTGGATTGCCTCAAATATAAGAGATGTTAACAGAGTTGGTTTTGAACTTTCAACACTATTTTTAATTGAGACAACTAAAATATGGTTTGACTACAATTATCTACATGAAACAGATTCAGATTCAGAAAAAATCTACAAATATAGTGATAAAAAGGCAACTCAAAAGTTTTTATTTAAAATATCTGGAGATATCTCAAAATATTTTAAATACTATACAACATTAAATTTCAACTATATTGATAAATCAAATCAATATCTTACAACATATTTTAAACTATCACTAATTTTAGATAAAATGAGTCAGTTTTTTATTGAGGCTGATAATATTTTTAATGAAAAATATTTTGAGCCATCAGGAGTAGAGGCTGCTGGAAGATGGATTAAATTTGGTTATTTTATCAATTTTTAAAAAATAAAATCTGTTGATAAAAAGTTAGATCTATTTTGATGAAGAATATTTGATATAATTGTTTTATTTTGGGTTGTATTTTTTGCAGCCACAAGAGTTCTGATAGAGAATACTCTAAGTGCATCACTTATAGAAAGTGTTCCCTCAGCAGAGTCTTTTCTTCCTGAAAAAGGATAGGCATCTGGACCTCTTTGACATTGACTATTAATATTCACTCTGCAAACCTGATTTACAAGTGGATCAATCAATTTTGCAATCTCAATCTCATCATTACCAAAAATACTAACCTGTTGACCATAAGGTGCATCAATAATATATTGGAGAGGCTCTTCAACTTTTTTAAATGGAATAATTGGTACAACTGGCCCAAATTGCTCTTCATGAAAAACTTTCATATCTTTTGTTACTGGATATAAAACAGCTGGAAAAAATAGAGTTTCAGAACCAAAACCACCTTTTGTATTAGCAATTGATGCACCAAGTTTCTCTGCATCATCAACAAGAGATAGAAGATAATCTCTTTTTTTCCACTCTGGAAGAGGTGTTATTTTTACTCCCTCTTCCCAAGGCATTCCTGCTTTTAAACCATCAACAAGTTCAGAGAATTTTTTAACAAAAGAGTCTGCAATATCCTCTTGAACAAAAATTATTTTTAACGCAGTACATCTTTGTCCATTATAGGATAAAGAGCCAAGTAAAACCTCTTTAGCTGTTGCCTCAATATCAACATCACTCATAATAATAGCTGGATTTTTAGCCTCAAGACCAAAAACAGTACGCAATCTATTTAGTTTTGGATGTTGTTTTTCTAATATATTTGCAACTTTGCTAGAGCCAATAAATGCAAGAACATCTATTTTTCCTGATTCCATAAGTGGCCCAACAACAGTTCTACCATCACCATATACAGTATTAACAACACCTTTTGGAAAAGCTTTTTGAAAAGCCTCAAGAAGTGGTCTATGTAGTAAAACACCAAGTTTTGGAGGTTTAAAAATAACTGTATTACCCATAATTATTGCAGGAATAAGAGTTGTAAATGTCTCATTTAAGGGATAATTAAAAGGTCCCATACATAAAACAACACCAAGAGGTGCTCTTCTTATTTGAGCTATAACACCATCCTCAATCTCAAATCTTGATGATTTTCTATCTAAATCTTTTAAAGCATCAATTGTCTCTTTTACATAAATAACTGTTCTATCAAACTCTTTTTGAGAATCTGCTAAATTTTTACCAATCTCCCACATTAATAGTTTGATAACCTCATCTCTTTGTTGTTGCATAAAATATAGAAATCTTTCAACATGCTCAATTCTTTTTGAAATTGGCATTGTTGGCCAGAGTCCTTTACCATGGTCATAGGCATTAACAGCAGCTTCAAGAGCCTCTAAAGACTCTTTTTCAGTTAAAAGAGGATATTTACCAATCTCTTTCTGAGTAGCCTTTTTTCTTTTAAGTGTACAAACAGGGGAGTATACTGTTTCAAGAGCACCATCCCAATAACGAATTTCACCATTAATTAAATACTCTGTTTGTATTAGCTCTTCAGAGAGTTGAAACTCTTTTGGTATATCGCTCTCTTTTGGAAAAAGCTCTGTTAAACTATCTTTTTTTGACATAAAAACACCTCAGTATAAATAGATGGTAGAATTATATAATAATTTTTTTATAAAATCATCTTTTTATTGATTTTTAGATATATTATATTAAAAAAAACTTGAAAAAATAGTTATAAAGGATATTATAACTTGTATTTTATCGAGTGAGATAAAAAATTTGTAATTGTTTAGTGAAAACTGGGTTTGGTTATTTTTTTTTAATTTTAAAAGAAATCCATATTTTATTTACTAAAAAGAAAATAAATGAAGAGTGTGGTTTTTAAAAAACCTTAATAAATATTTATTTGAGTATGTAATGAATAGAAGAGATTTTATAAAATCATTAATTGGATTTTTGGTTGCAACAAAATTGAAAGGGATTGAGCGAAATAAAAGCTCTCTATACTCTATTGGATTACTAAAGCATAATGGTAATTATAAAATAAGGGAGAGTGGAATAAAACAGATACTTTGGGAGGTTGTAAAACGTACAAGTATTGATGTTACATTTGAGATTGCTACAATAGACTCTTCAAATAAAAAAGAGCTTTTTAAATCTCCATTTTGTTATCTATCAGGTGATGGGAAATATAGTTTTTCAAAAGAGGAGATAAGAAATATAAAATCTTTTTTAGATTTTGGAGGTTTTCTATTTATTGATTCTGCTGAAGGGGTTTTAAATGGTGAATTTCATTCATCAACAGAGAAATTGATATCTGAACTTTATCCAAATTTAGAGTTGACTATTGCTCCCAAAGATCATGTTATTTTTAGGACATTTAATCTTATTGATAAACCATTTGGAAGATGGAGTTTAGATCCTAATTTTTATATTATTGAACAGGGAAAAAGGGTAGAGACTCTTTATACACAAAATGATATTGCTGGTGCCTGCTCAAAAGATCTTTTAGGTAATTGGGAATACTCTGTTTCTGGTGGAGATAATGTTCGTGAATATGCCTTTAGAACTATGATAAATGTTGTAATGTATTCAACCTGTCTTGATTATAAATCAGATCAGGCTCATATTGATTATCTTTTAGAGAGTAGAAGATAGTCTTTTTATGATTATTTAGGAAAAATAAAAAATAGTTTTTTAAAAGAACCCCACCCTAAATCCCTCCCCAATACTTGGAGAGGGACTTAAAAAGTAGGTAAAATTCTAATTTTATTTACTAAAAAGAAGAAAAAGAGTGGGAAAAATAAAAAATAGTTTTTTAAAAGAACCCCCACCCTAAATCCCTTCCCAATACTTGGAGAGGGACTTAAAAAGTAGGTAAAATTCTAATTTTATTTACTAAAAAGAAGAAAAAGAGGGGGAAAAATAAAAAATAGTTTTTTATTTAAATTTTAAATTCTACTAAATAGTTACAATAGTTTTAATTTTTGTTATATTTTTTTAATTTTAAAAAGGTTTTAAAATAGTGAATAATGAATATTTTATATTTTTAAATTTAGAGTTAACCAAATTTCATATAGTTATCTATTCAATAGCTGTATTTTTAATGATTCTTAATGTTATTTATACATTACGATTACCAAAATTTAGACTATTACTATTCTCAATGAGAACAATATTAATATTAATATTGCTTCTTGTATTTTTAGAGCCCTCTTTTGAAAAAAGAGAGTATTTTTATTCAAAAAACAAAATAGTAGCTCTTTATGACTACTCAAAATCAATGAATTTACCTTTAAATTCCTCAAATTCAAGATTATATCAACTAAAAGAGTCTTTCAAACAGGGATTATCATATCTTAACTCATTAAAAAATAGTTATCACATATTTTTTTATAAATTTGGTGAAGAGCTTCTCTCTGCAACTGAAGAGGAGATTAGTAATTTAAAAGCAGAGTCAGATAAAACAAATATTTTAAAAATATTAACTACTGTTTTAGAGGAGCATGAGATATCTCAAATAGATTCTCTTTTTATATCCTCAGATTTTATTAATACAGAACAAAGTATAAAGGGAGATGAACCAATATTTGATATTTTAGAGAATAAAAAAGTACCAATAAACATTCAAATTCCAAGAGAATCCAAAATAAAAGATATTAGAATTTCAGATGTAAAACATGATAACTACTCATTTGTTCAAAATAAAACATCTATAGAGTTCTCTGTTATCTGTTCTGGTTATAAAAATCTGCACTCAAAAGTATTTCTTTATGAGGATGGAAATAAAATTGGAGAGGATTCGGTTTTTTGTGGTGAAAATGAGATTGTATCAAAACATAAATTCTATTTTAAACCAGATAAAACAGGCTCCTATGTTTTTGATATCTCTATTCCTATTGATAAAGATGAGGTTTTACAAAAAAATAATAGATACTCATTTATTATGAATGTTATAAGAGATAAAATTCGTGTTGTTCAGGTTGTTGGAAGTCCTAGTTGGGATGTTAGGTTTTTAAGACAATATCTTAAAAATCATCCAGATGTTGATTTAATATCATTTTTCATATTAAGAACCCTTAATGATATTGCATTAGTTCCACAAAATGAGTTATCTCTTATGCCATTTCCAACACATGAACTATTTAGTAATAAATTAAATACATTTGATTTAATTATCTTTCAAAATTTTGATTATGCCCCATATCATCTTCATCCATATTTAAATAAAATTAAAGAGTTTATAGAGAAGCGTGGTGGTGGATTTGTGATGATTGGTGGTGATAAATCTTTTGGAAAGGCTGGATACAATAAAACAGTTTTACATGATATTTTACCAATTACTATTCCAGATATTCAACCTCAAGAGTCATATATTCCAATTGAAAGTGGTTATAAAATAACAAAAGAGGGGATTGAAAGCCCTTTTTTCAAATTTAATTTATCAAAAAATGGTCAAAAAGAGATTTTGTCATCTCTTCCAACAGCAGAGGGATTGAATATTACAGAGATTAGAAATGATAGTACTCTTTTAGCAGAAACAGGATTAATAAAAGGTAAAAAACATCCACTTATTGCATCAAGACAGGTTCAAAAAGGGAGAACAATGGCAATAATGACCGATTCAATGTGGAAGTGGAATTTTCATGAACTATCATCAATAACTCATAAACAGTTATATTCATATTTTTGGGATAAAACAATAAAATGGTTAATTCAGGACCCAGATTTAAATCTTATAAAAATTGTTGGAGATAATAAAGAGTTTAAACCTGAACAACCAATAACATTCTCTCTTCAGGGTGTTGATTATCAATATAAACCACTAAAATCTGGAAAAATAGACTACTCTGTTACATCTATATCCTCAAAAAATAGAGTTGAAAAAACAGGAACAATAACATTAGATAGTGAGGGAAGAGGAGATGCTATATTTTCACTAAATGAAGAGGGTGGATATAAATTAGAGCTTATTTTAAGTGAAAATAGTGTTGTTTTAGAGAAAAGAGATGTTGTTATATTAGTAAAAGATGATTCAAAAGAGTATCTATTACCAGAGATTAACTATCAGTTTATTGAAAAAATGAGAGAACGAAAAAATGTAAAAATACTCTATTCAGATGACTCCTACTCAGATATGTTATTAAAGAAAAAAGAGATAACATCTGTTAAAAGAGTTTATCGTTCAATATGGGATAGTTGGATTGTAATTTTAATATTTTTATCCCTGTTTTTAGGTGAGATATATATAAAAAGATATAAATTATCATGAAAAAAGGGATTATAACTACTAATATAATTATAATCCCTTTAGATTTTTTAAAAAACAAAAAATAATATATATATCAACTTCAATGGGTTAAAACCCACTATTTTGTCTTTTTAAAAATAATAAAAAACACTATTTTTTATTTATAAATCAAAGTTTATCAGCAGCTATCTGTGCAAGACCAGAGCGTTCACCTCTTCTTAATTTTATACTTCCTGTAATTACCTCATCTTTTAAACGCTCAACAACATGTACTAAACCATTGTTTGTTGCATCAAGATATGGTTGGTCAATTTGGTATGGGTCACCAGTTAATACTATTTTTGTTCCCTCTCCTGCACGTGTAATAATTGTTTTAATCTCTAAACGGGTTAAGTTTTGAGCCTCATCGACAATTAAAAACTGTTTAGGAATAGAGCGACCTCTAATATATGTTAATGGTTCTACCTCAATTAATCCCATATTAAAAAGATCATCCATTCTTTTTTTATAGGTTTTTGCTTTTGAAGCATCTCCAGATGCAAGAATTAACTCAAGATTATCATAAATTGGTTGCATCCAAGGACGAAGTTTTTCATCAACATCCCCTGGAAGAAATCCAATATCTTTTCCCATTGGAAAAACTGGACGACTTACTAAAACTTTATCATAAACCCCAGATGTTGCTTTTGCAAGCCCTGCTGCAATTGCAAGAAGAGTTTTTCCTGTTCCAGCTTTACCAATTAATGAAACCAATTTAACACTATCATCCATCAAAAGATCAAAAGCGGCACGTTGCTCCTCATTTCTTGGTGATATTCCAAAAACATCTTGACTCTGTTTATAATCTACAAGCTCAAAAACGCCACTTTCACCATTATATCTTGCTATATAAAAGTATTGCTCATCATCTTCACTTGTAAAAACAGCATACTCATTTGGGAAAAATGCTGTTTCTGCTTCATCAAAAGTTATAGATTTTTCACTATATAACTCCTCAAGAAAATCGGAAGATACAATAACTTTTCTATAGCCACTAAAAACCTCATCAATTTTTAAATCACCATGCTCACTATAATTTTCAGACTTTATTCCAAGAGCATCAGCTTTAATTCTTAAATTGGTGTCTTTTGAAATAAAAATCACCTCATCATCTGGGTGTTTTTTCTTTTCATTAAGAGCAACAATTAAAATTCTATTATCCTCTTTTTTCCAATCTAAAGAGGTCTCATATTTTGCATCCATTAGTTTATCATTTATCTCAATTTTTAGAGTAACTGTATCAGTAACTTTTACTCCCTCTGTGGAGATTGTACCAAAATTATCTCTAAAACAGTCCACAAGTTTAGAGAAATGTCTTGCATTTCTACCAAGGTTATCCATATTTCTTTTGAATTTATCCAACTCCTCAATAACAGCAATTGGTATAATAACCTTTGCATCAGAGAAAGTTGTAACAATGTTCGCATCATCTAAAATAACATTTGTATCAAGAATATAACGTCTCATTTTTACCTCAATAAGATATTTTTTGTTTTGATGTAACTATTCAGTGAAAACTAAATATAATTATTTTTTTATTTTAACTATAAATTTCACTATATAGTTATAAATTTTTTAATTTTCTATAAAAAAGGGTTTCTAAAAATTCTATCAACAATCATCTCAGCCTCCTTATATGGGTTCGTTTCCCCATCCATAATTTTATTCAAAAGAGTCTCTTTTTCACTTTCTGTCAATAAAGAGTCAACTCTCTCTTGAATAAGATGATTAAGTATTGTAGAGAATTCCAATTTTTTTCTTTCAAAATTTTGAGAGTTACAAAAACTGTTTTTCTCATCTCTAAGGGTGTATAGTGTATCTATTAACTCTTTTATTCCCTCCCCTTTTTCAGCAATAGTTTTTAAAACTGGTGGTTTTTTCTCTCTAGAATCCATCATCAACATTGAATTTACATCAGAAATAGTTCTATCTGCTCCACTTAAATCTGCTTTATTAAGAACAAAAACATCCGCAATCTCCATAATTCCAGCCTTAATTGCCTGAATATGGTCTCCCATTCCTGGAACAAGAACAACAATTGATAAATCTGCTATTTTACAAATATCAATCTCATCTTGACCAACTCCAACTGTCTCTATAATAACAATATCATTACCCATTGCATCTAGAATTTTGATAATATCCCCTGTGGATCGTGATAATCCTCCAAGATTTCCTCTTGTTGCAACAGAGCGAATAAACACTCCCTCATCATTGAAATATTTTTGCATTCTTATTCTATCACCAAGAATAGCTCCACCAGAGAATGGAGATGTTGGATCTATTGCAACAATACCAACTTTTTTACTCTCACCTCTAAAATATTTTATAAGTTGATTAACTAATGTTGATTTTCCTGCACCTGGATTACCTGTAACTCCAATAATGAATGCGTTTCCTGTGTGTGGATATATCGCTTTTAGTTCATCTAAATAACCATCCGCCTGATCATCAACTTTTCTAATAAGTTTTGCTGTAGCTCTTACATCACCTTTTATAACATCTGTATAAAACATAAACTCTCTTATATATATCAATTTTTAATATAAACAATATAAAAAAATCTATACTGTTTATAGAAAAAAGATTAGCACAAGTTAACCTTT
>JAFGXH010000106.1 GCA_016936735.1 bacterium | reverse complement strand
ATAGTCTCTATCTCTTTTTTTAGAAAATTTAAAACTATTAAATTATTAAACTATAAAAAGAGTAATATTTTTTCAAATATATTCTGTTTTGTAGAAAAAATAATAATTTTATGCTAACATATCAAACTATGGTTTTATGTTTGGAGCTTTTTTATATATGTTTAAAATTTTTTTAAAAGATGATAAAGAGAAATTCTCTTATCATCCACACCCTTGGATCTTTAGTGGTGCCTTAAAAAAAGAGGCTCAAAATCGGAATAATGAGATAGTACAAAGAGATGAGATTCCTAATGGCTCAATTGTAAAACTATATTTTGCAGATAGTTTTATCTCAATTGGATACTATAGTAACTCTGGTTCTATTGCATATAGAAGATTATCTTGGAAAGATGAGTTAATTGATGTTGATTTTTTTAAACAAAAATTTATTCAACAAAAACAATTTATTGAGTCTATTATTAATTTTAATACAACAAACTGCTATAGACTTGTTTATGGTGAAAATAGCTCTATTCCAGGTCTTATTATTGATATTTATGACTCTGTTGCCTCTATACAGTTTCATACAGCAGGAGTTGAATCTTTAAAAAAAGAGATTATTGAGGCTTTGATAGAGACAATTAATCCTAAATCTATCATTATAAAAAATAGAATACAGGCAAGATCTATAGAGGGACTCCCTTTGTATGAAAAATGGGTTTATGGAACTCCTCAAAAAGAGATTTTAGTTAAAGAGAATAGTATCTTTTTTAATATATCTATTGAGGATGGACAAAAAACAGGTTTTTTTATTGACCAACGAGAGAATAGAAAAAAAGTGGCTCAATATTTTAAAAAAGGGAATCTTTTAAATCTTTTTGGGTATAATGGAGGATTTAATCTGTATCTCAAAGGGAAAAAATCGGTTAATTCAATAAATGTTGATATCTCAGAGGAGGCACAAGACTCTTTTAATAAAAATATTGTTTTAAACAATATGGAGCCTCAAAATCATATATTTTTGAAAAAAGATATATTTAAAATGGTTAGAGATAATAATTTATCAGAGATTATTGGGCTATTAACTACTAATAAAACAGAATCAAATAATAAAAATAATCTTATTAACTCTGTTGATAATTATAAATTTGATGCAATAGTCTTAGATCCCCCTGCTTTAGCAAAATCTGTAAAACAGAAACAGAATGCAATTAAAGAGTATATTGAACTAAATAGATTTGCATTAAAAAATATAAAAAATGGTGGTTTTCTTTTTACTGCCTCCTGTACATCTGTTGTTTCATCAGAGGATTTTGAGTTTATAATATATCAAGCTGCACTAAAAGAGAGGAAAAATATTAAAATTTTAGAGAAAAATCTGAATTCACTAGATCATCCAATAAACCCATTTTTCCCAGAGGGTATATATCTTAAGTTTTATGTAATATATATTGAGGGTGATTTCTAAAGGATAAAATGTTTAAATATTTAAAAGATAGAAATATTCGTACATTCTTTTTTATATCTTTAGGAGCATTTTTAATTGTAATATTTGTTATTGCATTTAGTTTTTATAGAGATATTGAAAGAAAAATAGAGAAGGAGACAAAAAGAGTCTCCTTCTCTATTAATGAACAGTTTTTATATCCTCTTGAGGGTGGAGCAGAGAGTATTGCGAGAATGGAGGATATTATAAAATATCTTTTGGATTATAATAACTATTTAGATATAAATACTCAAAAATATTCTGAAATTAAAATGATATTAGAGACAACAAAACTAAATTTCAATGCAGAAATTGTATACATAATGAATTTAAAAGGGAATGTTATATTATCAACATCAGAGCTATTAATGAATAAAAACTACTCATTTAGGCCATATTTTAAAAATGCAATATCTGGAAAAAATATTATATACCCTGCTTTAGGAGTAACAACAAATGAGAGAGGTGTCTATCTTTCAACACCCATATATTACAATAAAAAAGTGATTGGTGTCTTTGTTATAAAAAGCTCTTTAAAAAAGATTGATTATATATTACAAGATGATAATAAAGAGAGTTATTTAATATCTCCAGAGGGGGTTATATTTGCAACAAATAGTGATGGATGGCTATTTAGTTTTTGGAAAAAACCCACTTTCAATCAGTTTTCAAAACTAAATCAAACAGGACAATACTCAAATAGATTAAAGAGTTCTCCCCCTTATTTAAAAGAGAGTAAAAATCTGAAAATATCAATATCTCCAATAAGAATTATAGATGAATATGGAAATCATTGGCAACTAATTAGGTTATGGAGTATTTGGAGTGAATATCCATTTTTTATACTATTTTTATTTGTTTTATTAGTGGGTATTATTTGTTATGTTGTTTTTATATATTTTAGAGGAAAATATCTTAATTATATTGAAAGAAAATTATCTCATGCGAAACTTATAAAAGCTAAAAATGAGGCAGAGGAGGCAAATAAGGCAAAATCACAATTTTTAGCAAATATGAGCCATGAAATCAGAACTCCATTGAATGCTATTATTGGTTTTACTGATCTATTATTGGATATGCCTGAAAAAAAACAGCAATATATAGAGAATGTTAATAAATCTGCACAAATATTACTAAAAATTGTTAATGATATTCTTGATTTTTCAAAAATAGAGGCAGGAAAACTTGAGTTAGATTTTGAAAAAACAGATTTAAAAGAGTTAATTGAGAATATATATTCAATATTAAAGGAGGAGGCTTCAAAAAAAGGGCTATTTTTTCACTATATTTTTGATGAAAAAATACCAGTAAATATCTATACAGACTCATTAAGATTACAACAGGTTTTAATCAATATTATAAATAACGCAATAAAATTTACTGAAAAAGGGGAGGTATTAATTAAAATATCAATGATTTCTCAAAAATCAATTATAATAAATTCAGTGAAAAATGAGGAGAAAATTGAGAATTCAGATGAGAAAATTTTTTCAGAAGAGAGTAGATTTGTAGAGCTGTTATTTGAAATAAGCGATACTGGAATTGGAATAAGTGATGAACAAAAAGAGAGGCTTTTTAAGGCTTTTTCACAAGCTGATTCATCAATGACAAGAAAATATGGTGGAACAGGTTTAGGATTAGTGATTTCAGAAAAAATACTTCAGCTTATGAATAGTAAAATAGAGCTTGAGAGTATTTTAGAAAAAGGGACTATTTTTAAATTTAAAATTTTGTTTAAATTGGTTTAGATAATATAGATATTTTCAAACTAAAAGATTTTTAATATAAAATTAAAAATTAAATAGATTTTTAAATAATATTATGTCATTGT
>JAFGXH010000105.1 GCA_016936735.1 bacterium | reverse complement strand
TGAGTAAAAACAGGTAGTTATAAAAATTTAAACATTAATTTTAAAAAAAAAATATTTTATTAAAGCTATTTTTGTATTTTTTATAATTTTGGAAAATTTAATGTTATAAAACACTCAACAAGATTGACTTGTTTCTTTGTATTTATGGAGGATTTATGAGATTTTTTATTGCATCTTTTTTTACACTTTTACTCTCTTTTTCTGTATATGGTTTTGATTCAAATTCCCTTGATGTTGGTTTTTATTTTATGCAGGATGATATTGGAATGTTAGAAAGTAGGTTTGGATTTGATTTTAAAAAGAGTAGTTCAGTAAACTATCATATTAATCTTTCAGGTGCAATTGCAGCAATACCACTTCCAAGGACTCAAGGAGATGGTGAATATATTGATATCCCAGATAGTTTTGTAAGTTTTGGCATAACAGGTGGGATATCTTATCACATTAAAGGGGAGTTATTCAGTGTTGGTTTTTATGGAACAACAGGTTTAAATCTTCTTATAACAAAAGACAATGTTGATGATTCTGAAAATTATAAAACTCTTATTATTGATACTTTAGCAGAGGCTCGTTTATTTATAAAATCATTTTATATTGGATTAGGAACTGGAATATCTTTTATTGTTGCATCTAATGAAAGAGATGGATTTAAAGAGATAACTGAAAATGGTGTTGAAACGAAAAAACCATACTCAAGAGAAAAAATAACTCCAAAAGGAAGAATATTTATTGGTTTTGAGTTTTAGTCTCCTCTTTTAAAAACTCCTTAATTTTCATTTTTATTTCATCTCGTATAACTCTTGTAAACTCAATTTTCTCATCAATAGAACCAATAAAACTAGAGGGATCTTTAAAAAACCAATGTAATCGTTTAGATTCTGTTGGAAAAATTGGACACTGTTCTGCAGCTTCAGGGTCACAAACTGTTATAACATAGTTATAAGTTTTATTTTGTGAATGGAGTTCAAAAACCGATTTAGTTCTGTTTTTTGATATATCAAACCCTATCTCCTCCATCACTTGAACAACAGTTGGATTTAGATTTCCAGGCTCTATACCAGCACTCTCAGCAATAAAATTATCACCATCAAACTCATTTAAAAATTTTTCTGCCATCTGACTTCTTGCAGAGTTATGAATACAAACAAAAAGCACTTTTAACTTACTCATTTAAATCCTTTCAAATAATCTCAAAAATATATTTTAAAGAGAAATATAGACCAATAAGAATTAATATAATTCCAAAAATTTTTCTAATCCATAACTCAAGATTTGTTATTTTATTAAACCATTTACCAACATATTCACTACCAAAAGATAAAAGAATAGAGAATCCAATAACAGGAACAGCACTACCAATACCATAAAAAAGAGGTAATCCCCAAGCTATAAAACTGTTAGATTCTGTTATTGCAGGAATCAAACTTCCAAAAAATAGAGCAGCAGAAACAGGACAAAAGGAGAGTGCAAATAGAAATCCTAAAAGCCAAGAGGTAAAAAAGCCCCCTTTTTTTGGATTAAATCCCCCTTTAAATCCAGGAATTGAAAAAGTTATCATTTCAAGTAAAAACATTCCAACAATCACTAAAATAGGGCCAATAAATTTTGGAATCTCTGTTTGTAAAAAATCTGATATAATCGGAATTGATGAAATTGAAAATGCAACAGCTCCACCAACTAAAAAATAAGCACTCATTCTTCCAAATGTGTAGAAAAAAGATTGAAAAACAGTATTTTTTGATTTCAAATTTTTTGATAAATAGGATACTGCAGCAATATTTGTTGCAAGTGGGCATGGGCTAATTGATGTTAATAATCCAAGCCAAAAAGCTAATAAAACAGCCATTTAAAACCCTTTAAAACTGTTAACATAAGAATAAATGAGATAACTAAAGTGTTTTTAAAAAACTATCAATCTCTTCAAAAATATATTGTTGAAACTGTTCATCATTTTTTAAAAGTGACCAGACTTTATCAAGATTTTTCCAATTTTCACTTTTTTCATCAGAGATTTTCTCAACAACAACCGATTTACTATAAAGTTTAAAATCTGTTAAATAGTGTTTATTTTCAGGTAAATCGGTGTTTATTTCATGAAAAACAACTTTTTTACTCTCAATCTCTTTTTTAAATTTAGTCTCAAGTGTATTTTTTGTCAACTCCTCAATTCTTTTACAACTATAGCATCTACCTGTTGTATGAAAGTAATAAACTTTTACATAGTTTTTTAAATTTTTTGTGATTGTTGTGTTTTTATTCTCTTTATTATCAGGAATTTTTTTTGAAATCTCATTTTTTCCCATATTGTTAGCTTTTATTTTTTTAAATGCTAAAAAACCAACACTTGCAATAACAAAAAGGATAAGTATGAGTGTTCCCGATTTTTTCATTTTAAAACCTCTTTTATCTGGGCAACAGATGGAACTCTACCTGCAAATTTTACTTCACCATCAACAACTAATCCTGGAGTACTCATAACACCAAACTCCATAATCTCATTAATATCAGTTACTTTAATAATTTCTGCCTCAATAGATAGCTCTTTAACAGCCTCCTCTACAACTTGAGCCAATTTTTTACACTTAGGACATCCTGTTCCTAAAACCTGAATTTTTTTCATTTTAAACTCCTAAAAAAGTTATCAACAAAGTTATCCACAAAAACTACTTCTGAATTGGTTTTCCAGATTCACTCCAATTTGTAAATCCCCCTTGATACCAATATAGTTTTGCATTAATTTCCCACTCTTTTGCTTGAAGAAGGGCATTTTTTGCTCTATTCATACCTGTACAGTAAAAAACAACAGTTTTTTTATCACCTAAAGCCTCTAAAAGATTCTCTTTTGTCATGAAATTGCTTGAGTCATCTTTTGCAAAAAATGGAAGATTAATTGCCCCTTTAATATGACCAGAGTTAAATTTTGAGTTTGGTCTATTATCAATAAAAACTGTGCTTTTATCTTGAAGTAACTCCTCAACTTTATCAACAGAGATAATATTATTATTCTCTGTTTTCTCATTTTTTATTGAGGTGGATTGTGAATCACTCTTACTACTATTTGATGAGCAAGAGAGTATTAAAATCATTAAAAAAGTTATCAACAATTTTATCAACATTTTTCTCCTTTATAAATTAAAAAAAGCTACCATAAACAAAGCCACTAAATGCAGCCATAACAATAACAAGAGATACAAAAACAACAGTTTTTTTAGTTCCTAAAACAGAACGAATTACCAACATATTTGGTAAAGAGAGTGCAGGACCAGCAAGTAGTAAGGCAAGAGCAGGACCTTTTCCCATACCATTTGCCATTAATCCCTGAAGAATAGGAATCTCTGTAAGTGTTGCAAAATACATAAATGCACCAACAATAGAGGCAAAGAAGTTTGCAAATATTGAGTTTCCTCCAACCGATTTAGTTACCCACTCTGTTGGAATTAATCCCTCATTTCCAGGTCTTCCAAGAAGTAGACCCGCAACTAAAACTCCCATTAACAGAAGTGGTAGAATCTGTTTTGCATATCCCCAAGTTGAATTATTCCACTCAATATGCTCATCTTTAAAGCCTTTTTTAAGTGTGAAAAGTATAATTATCAACAACAAAACTAAAGAGCCACCAGATATCCACCATTTGTATTCAAATATAATATATCCAAAACTTCCCTTTGAGTAAGAGCCACTCCAATTTGCAATAACAAGAATAATCATCATTAAAAATAGATAAATCCCTCCAGTTTTAATAGGAAAAGATGATTCATTTCCTATCATAGATACAGATTTTCTCTCTTTCTCATCTTTTTGGAATATGAATGCCATTAATATTCCAATAACAATACTAAACAAAACTGCTCCAACTCCTCTTGCAATTGCAAGTTCAGAACCTAAAACAGTTCCTGTGAGAATGATTGCTAAAACATTTATTGCTGGTCCACTATATAAAAATGCAGAGGCTGGACCTAATCCAGCCCCTCTTTTATATATTCCAGCAAAAAGAGGTAAAATTGTACAACTACAAACTGCTAAAATAGCCCCAGAAACAGATGCAACAAGATAGGCTATAACTCTATTAGCCTCTGCACCAAGATATTTCATAACAGCATTTTGTGAAAGAAAAACAGATATTGCTCCAGCAATAAAAAATGCAGGAACAAGACATAAAATAACATGCTCTCTTGCATACCATCTTGTTAAATAAAGAGCCTCTGTGAATGGATTTTTATAGTGTTCTAAATTCATTGGAAAAAAGAAGGCTAGTAAAAACACTCCTAAAATTGCTAAAAATATTTTTAACTCTTTTTTTAGTTCCATAAAAAATCCTTAAAAAACTGATTTTATTTTTGAAAATATATGATATTTTAACTATTTACAACATTTTTTTTGTGGTTCATCCTCACCATTAATAACTTTTGTTGTACAACTAAACATATCCATAATACATGGTGTTTGAAGAGAATAAAATACAACATTTTTTACTTTTTTATTACTTACAATTCCAACATTAAGTAAAACTGATAGATGTTTACTGACAGTTGATTGATCTAATTCAACAAACTCTGTTAATTCTGTTACAGAGCACTCTTTTTCATAAAGTTTATAAACAATTTTAAGTCTTGATTCATTACCTAATGCTTTATGAACCTCTGATAATTTTTTAAAATCCATAATTAACCTTT
>JAFGXH010000104.1 GCA_016936735.1 bacterium | reverse complement strand
TATCTGTTACATTCTCAACAACAATATACTCTCAACATCTACCTCTTAATGAAAGAGAGGAGATTGCCATAAACTCAATTTTTTCAGAAAAAAATTCAAAACCTCTATTAGAGGGTATTCTCTTTATTATGACACAAGAGGATATTTTTAATTTTATTGTTGATAAAGTTGTTGAGGCATATATTAATAAAGAGTGGGATGATTTTTTAAAAACTCAAACTTTAAAACTATTAAATAACTTTAAAATTAAAGCAAAATTAAAAAAAATAGCACAAACACTTTTTAAAGATAGTAGATTTCAAATAGAGTTTTTAAAAATTGTGAAAAATGAGAAAGAGCCTCAAAAAGTGGTTAATTTGATAAATGATTTTATCTCTGAAAAAATAAAAAAACAGTCAAAATCAAAAGAGATAATTGAGTATATAATAAAATCAACAATATATTGCCCTGAAAATAGTAGAGTATTTTTTAAAAAATTTAGTTTTGAAATGTTAAATTTTTTAAAAAATAGAAAAGAATCTCCTACTATTACTCAAAAAATAAAAGATATTTGGACACGAAAACTTGTATCTCTTCCTTATGAACATCTTATTTTAGATTGGACATCTAAATATGTTGAAAAAATTCCAAATAGACTAAAACTATATTTTAAAAAAGAGAATAGAGCTATTTTTAAACAGGATTATATTTATGAATTTATAAAAAATATAATTTACAATAGTTTCAAACAGGATACTATTTTAAAAAAACTTGAACTTCACCTATATTCTATGTTAACAAATAAAGAGAGTATCATCTCTAATCTTCTCTATGATATTATAGTCTCTGATAATTGGTTTGAGTCTTGGAGCTCTTTAAAAAAAGAGAGTAGTTGTTTGATTTTATCTGAAGATGACTTTATATTTAGTGAGAGTGATTTATCTCTTTTTTTTAAAAATTTTTTTAAAAATGAAAAAGAGATTGATGAGTTATTAAGCAGTTTTGTTGAGAATCTTTAAAAATATCTGTTTTTTAAGATTTTATTAAAAATAAATTATTAGAAGAAGAGAGATGGGAATTATTATATTTTTAGCATTAACAAGTTATCTATTTGACCCTCAATTATCTGAATCAGAGGTTTATAAAATAACATCATTTTATCAAATTCCACCAATAATAGAGCGTAATTCTAAATTTTTATCAGAAAAAGAGAATTGGATATCTCTTTATAAAAAAGGAGATTATTCTGAATATTCAAATCAATTTGAATCACACTTTTCAGATTTTGGTTACTCTCCAGATAATAAAATAGATTATAATCAATTATACATATTTTATTTATTATCTTTAAAAATTCAAAAAAGTGATAAATTTAGTTCTCAATTATGCCTAATCTATAGTCACATTGATTATATGGATAAAATACCACCATTTTTTAAAACATCTATGCCCTCAAACTGTTCTCAAGATAACTTTATAACAGTAAAAAAAGAGAATAAGTTTGATATATATATTAATGGATTAAAAGTAAATAAAACTGGGGAGTATTATGTTTCAGAGTTTCCATATAATCTATCTGTTTGTTTGTTAGAGCAATGTAGATATTTTCAAGAGAGTAGTAAAATCATTGATGAAAATAGTTATGGAAACTATTTTTTATGGAGTAAAAAGGGTGGTCATGTTTTTTTAAACACAATTCCAGACCAATTTTACAGCTATTTTGGTCATGAAATTATTCACTATTTTTATAAAAAAAATGATATTATTTATCATCAAGTTCGCTCTCAAAAAGAGATTTTATCAGATGAGGCTCTTATATTCCCAAAAAATAATGGAAAAAAAGATTTTACAATTGTTGATGTTGAGCCTATAGAGAGTAAATCATTTTATACATCTTGGTATTTCTATGTAATAACAGGGGTTGTTTTAGCAACAGTAGGGGTTTTAGGTTATCTATATATCTCTAATGATGATTCAAAAAAAAATACAAAAATAATATGGGAATAAAAGAGTTAAAATGAGAAAAATAAAAAGTCTATTTATGTTGTTATATTTAATTTCAGTAGTAGTTATTTTTACAGGCTGTAGTGATAGTTCTGAAGAGTTTACAATAATAGTTGATCCTCCACAAAATCAAATAATTGATAATGCTGGTATCTTAACATTAAAAAATCTTAAAACATCTCAAATGGAAACAATTGATATTCTCTTAGATGAATCTAAAACATTAAATCTATCTCTTAATGATAGTTATAGTATGAGTTATGAAAATGGAGAATATTTTGCATTTATAGACTCATTTATACCTAAAGATTATTCAAAATTATATTTAACCATTAATAAAATAGACTCTTTTGAACCATTTTTTGGAAAATTACCAGAGTTTACTCTTGGTGATTGCTATTTATATGAGAACTATAATTTTTATACAATTAAAGATGAAAGTTTTTTCAAGCTCTCTTTTTTAGGAAGAGAGTTTGAAAAAGTAGTAAATACAACTATAACAAACTGCATAAATTTAGATGGAAAATATCTAATATCTGAAAACAGATTAATAACGCTAAAAAATGGGGAGATTTTAGATAAAATATTATCAAAAAACTATGTTATAAAACAATTTATATCAACAGAGATATCAAATGGAGACTACTTTTTAGTTACACAAACAGAATCAACTCCAAACTGCATAAGGGTTGTAATAAACTCTCTTGAGTTAATAGAGAGTAAAACCTGTTTAAACAGTTATCCTGAGAATGGAGAACTATTTTTTAACTCTAATGATATATATTTGATAAATGATTTAGATTTATACAAATACAATAGTGGAAGTTTCGAAAAAACACATACATTTGAGGAGAGTGGAGAGGTTTTTTATTGGGGAAACAGCCTTTATCTTCTTGAAGAGAGTGGAGAATTTTATACAATCAATTTAACAAACTATCAAAAAAATAGAGTTGGTACTATAGATTCAACAATGAAAAATATTATAAAATCAGAATATCAACTATTTTTTGCATCATCTAATTCATTTAAATCTGGTGATTCAATATTTTACTATGATAAAGCAGAGATTAAAGAGATCACTATTCCCGACTATTTGGCATTATGTGATATTAAGGTATTCTCTCTTGATTCAAAACAATCACTATTTCTAAATAAAAAAGAGTGCAACTCTAATGGCAATACTTTAAATAGTTCAAATATTTATCTATTTACAAAATGAAAAATATATATGATATAACAACTATTTTATCAGAAAATACCCCTATTTTTGATGGAGATGAACCATTTAAAAAAATAGATTTAGCAGATATTGATAGGGATGGTTTTAAAACTAGTTTAATATCAATGACAACTCATACTGGAACTCACATTGATTCTCCTGCCCATTTTTTAAAAAATGGTAAAACACTTGACCAATATCCACCAGAGAAATTTTGTGGAAGAGGACATGTTATATCATCTCATAAATTAGATCTCTATATTCATAATATTTTTGATGAAGATATTATTATATTTTCTGATGATAATTTAATTGAGTTTGATGATGATTTTTTAAATTTTTTAAAAAATAAAAAAATAAAAATTATTGGAACTAAAGGGTTATCACTTGAGTATAATCCACCATTTAAACTACATCAATTTTTTTTATCAAATGATATTTTGCTTCTTGAGGGATTAAATCTGGATAATATTCAAGAGGGAATATATTATATTATGGCTATGCCACTGCTAATTAAAAATTCAGATGCAGCACCAGCAAGAGTTTTTATTTTTCGAGAAGAGATATCATTGGATTAAAATAGTCTGAATTTTTTTGGAAAACACCATCTAGCCCTTTTCCACCATCAGGAAATCGTTTGATATTTGCAAATTTTCCCTCTCCAATAACACTCATTAATCCTCTATCTGCAATATCTTTTAAAAATTGATGAGCATCATCAAGTATCTGATTTGCACGTTTTTCAATCAATCCACCCTCAACAACATCAAACTCATTTTCAAATCCCTCAAAAGCATTAAACATATAATCAACATTTTTAAGTGCTAAAAAACGGTCATGAAGAAGTGGAGTGTGTAATGCCTCTGTTGGAATTCCTAAAAGATGTATTGATTGATTTGTTATTTTAGATGCAATATTAAAAAGAGCATCAATTAAATGGCTATAAAATATATCTCCTGTCATATGTTTTGTTGGTGGCATATATTTTAATGGAGCCTCAGGAAAAACCTCTCGAATAAGTTTTGCTTGTGCAAACTCATATAGAAAAGATTGTGGAATTGATGGATTTATCTCATAGGCATGTCCTAATCCCATCTGATTTTTTCTTAATCCTGCAAGAGTTGCAAATGCCTCATTAATAAACTGAGATGTTAAAACAGTATAACCAAAATCAAAGGCATCACTAGTTGTTAAATAGTTATCCTCTCCTGTATTAATTGATATCTCGAAATGAGAACATATTCTTCTTGAGATATATTGATCTATAAATGTTCTTTTCATGTTAATATCACGAAATAGAATACCATACATAGCATCATTTAAAAGATAATCTAAGCCCTCTCTTGCAGCCATATATGCAATTTCAGCCATACATAAACCACTTGAGTAATTCACAAGATGAATATATCTTCCTAATCTCTCTCCAACTTTATCAAGAGCCTCTCTCATTATTTTAAAATTCTGTTGTGTTGCATATGTTCCACCATATCCCTCTGTTGTTGCACCATAAGGGACATAGTCTAAAAGACTTTGTGCAGTTGAACGTATAACAGCAATAATATCTGCACCAGTCTCTGCAGCAGCCTCAGCCTGTGCAACATCCTCATAAATATTACCAGTTGCAACAATAAGATATTTTAGTGGCTCTTTTCCAACTTTTAATCTATTTTTTTTCTCAAGTTTGTTTGCTTTAACCTGTTCTAATTTTTTATATCTATTTTGGAAGAATATTGTTAACTCCTCTTTTGTTGAGGTTGTTAACTCTGTTTTATATAAAAGTTTCCAATCAACCTCTGAATCATAAATAATCTCATCAATAGCCTCCTGAATTGATTCAACCTCCTCTAATTGGTAGTATGCTCCAATAAGATGTACTATTCCTTTTGATAATACACCCTTCTTTCTTGCTTTTTCTACAAGAGTGTTAACAAGAGGAACACCATCACTACTAACTCCATCTAACTCCATAAATCGAAGAGTTGTTCTTTCAACACTCTCTGTTGAGTGTTGATCTATAATAGATTGAATATCCTCAGCTATTTTATTAGCATAATCACGACATTCATCAACAGTTGCATAATTTTTTATAATAGATCTCATACAAAAACCTCTAGATAGAATCATTATCATCAAATTTTAGAAAATCTTTACCACTTCTCTCTTTATGAACCTCATCTAAAAGAGATAATATTTTATCAAAATATCCACCTATCTCTGGAAATTCAATATTTTTTGATTGAAGAAATTTTTTACTATTTTTACAATCATAACTTCTATAACTGTAAAAAAAATCAAATGCCATTTTTTGAGAAGAGAATATTTTATTTAAAATTGGTGCTTTAAATAGTATATTAAAAATCTCAGAGGAGAGTTTTCCAACCTCAATATATTTTTTAGATTGCCCCTTTTTTTCACTCCATAAATCAAATATCTCTTTTATTGATAATGGATTTTCATCAACTAAATGGAATGTTTTTCCTTTTGATTCCTCATTTTTGGATATCTCATAAATAGCATTAACAATAAAATCGGCAGGAACTATATTTAAAATCATTTTACCATGTTTTGGGAGTGGAACTAAAAGTTTTGAGGATAAAAATAGATGTATTAAATAATAAGGAGCCCTAAAGGAGTTTGACTCTCCATAAGGGGAGTCTCCGACCACTATAGATGGACGAAAAATTGTAATAGGGATCTCTGTTATAAAATCTCTTATAAGCCTCTCTGCCTCAAATTTAGTCTCTTCATAATGGTTATAAAAATTTTTAGGTTTTACAAACTCATCCTCTAAAATAACTCCTGCTCTATCTCCAGAAACAAAGGCTGTTGAGTAAAATATTAATCTTTCCAATTTTTTACAATTAAGTGAAAAATCTAATATATTTTCAGTTCCAATAACATTTATTTTATAGGCTGTTTTCTCATCCATTCCATAAAAATACCTACTTGGAAAATGAAAAATATGAGATATATGTTGAATACACTCTTTTAATTCCTCTCTACTTAATCCTAAATCAAGAGATGTTGGATCACCCTCTAATATTTTAATATTAACAGTTTTTGAAAGGGGAAATCTATTTAAAAACTGTTTTATATTTTTTATAAATGGAGTTTTTGAAAGAATATATATTTTCTCAAACTCACCCTCTAAAACAATTTTCTCAACTGTTTTATATGCAATAAAATGTGGAAATCCTGTTATAAATGCTACTTGATAACCCATTATAAGTAAATCCTTAAAATCTGTTTTTCATTTTTAATTTGATATAAAAAATTTTAACATCATAAAAAAACAGGATAATTTTATCCTATTTTGCTATCTCTAGCATCCTCTCAAGTGCCTTTTTTGCATTCTCTTTTATATTTTCTGGAACATGAATCTCCATATCAACAGGAAACTCCATAATAGCCTTATGAATTAAAGGGATATTAATTCTATACATATTTGGGCAAAGAGATTTTCTTAGTGGGACTATTTTTTTATTTGGAAATTTTTGAGCCATTCTATAGACAAGATTAATCTCTGTTCCAACAACAATAGTCTCATCTAATTCTGACTTCTCAATATATTCAGTTATATATTTTGTTGACCCAACACCATCAGCAAGAGCAATAACATCTGGGTTTGACTCTGGATGAACAAGAAGTGTCACTTTTTTTCCACTCTCTTTTAAAGATTTAACCATATCTGGAGCGAAATATGTATGAACATGACAAAATCCATTCCATAAAATGATTTTTGCTTTTTGAATATCGCTTTCTGAATGCCCACCAAGAGCTTCATTAAAATCATAAATAATCTGTTCACTTTGTGGAATACCCATTTTAGTTGCAGTATTTCTTCCAAGATTCTTATCAGGAAGAAATAGAACAACATCACCAACACTATATGCCCATTTTAAAACAGACTCAGCATTTGATGATGTACAAACTGCTCCATTATGTTCACCACAAAAACTTTTTATCTCTGCTGTTGAGTTCATGTATGTGATTGGAACTATTTTTTTATTTGGTAAAACCTCTGTTAATTGACTCCAAACATTTTCAAGCTCACCAATAGTTGCCATATCTGCCATAGGGCATCCTGCAAGAGTATTTGGAAGATATATTGTTTGATCCTCTCTTGAGAGAATATCTGCAGACTCTGCCATAAAATGAACACCAGCAAAAATTATTTTTTTAGCATCTATTTTTGATATTTTTGCAGAGAGTTCAAAAGAGTCTCCAACAAAATCACCAATATCAGCAATCCATTTACTTTGATAGTGATGAGATAGTATAACAACATCTCCATTAAGAGATTTTTTTCTTTCTAAAATCTCATTAACAAGTTTTAACTCATTTTCAGAAACTATATCATGTGGAAAACTATTGAAATTGTTTGTTTTAAAATCAATCTCATAGTTATAAAAATCTTTTCTATTCATAAAAAAACCACCCTTCTATATTTAAATAAAATATTAAACCTAATTATAATATATTTATGTTTTTAAAGTAAAATATATTAAAATTAATTCAATAATCTCAAAATTAATGAATTAGATAGTAAAGCTATTATATCTTTTA